>JABSPR010000012.1 GCA_013214975.1 Flavobacteriales bacterium | reverse complement strand
GAATCTTTCAATTCTAAAATAAAGGCATTTAGAGCACAATTTAGAGGTGTTAGGAATGTAGAATTTTTCCTTTTTAGGCTGGAGAAACTTTTTGCTTAATTTTTGAAAACAACAACTTTTGCATTTGATCCGTAATATGCGGGTAGCTTTTGACATAATACTACCTGTAGAATCATCACTATAGAATTAGAATTACTCTATAGCTATATACAAAAAGACTAATGCTTATGGGGTCGATTGGGATACAGGCAATACTTTGCCATTAAACATATCCTTTTCATTAAGAATAAAAGCTGTAATGTAGGCACCCATTTCTTGAGCGCTTGTTGGCGCAACGTAATCAGGAAATGCCCTAGCAAGCATTTCTGTATTCACCCCTCCTAGTGCTAAACAATTCACACTTATATTATCCCCTCTAAATTCCTCTGCCAAACATTCTGTTAAAGTATGTAATGCCGATTTACTTGTACTATATAGAGAAAGACCAGAAAACTTACTACTCCCTTGATACCCTCCTATACTTCCTATATTAAGTATATGGGCTTTTGAAGACACACCCATTAGAGGCTTCAATAACTGAATAAGCTTTATCGGACCAAATAAGTTTACTTCATATGTCGAACGCATATCTTCTTCAGTGATGTCTTCAATTAGTCCTTTAGATAAATACCCTGCATTATTTATCAGAACATCCACTCTATCTATTAAAGAACAGATCTTTTCTTTTAACACTAAAAAGTGATTTTCTTCCTTAAGATCGAATTGTATAGAATGTATCTTAATGGAGGGATTAATTTTCAAACATAGAGTTTCTAACTCTTCTAGTCTCTTAATATTCCTAGATAATGTTATTACAGTATGATTTCCTGAAGACGATATAGACTTAACCGTCTCAAATCCAATTCCCTGACTGGCTCCTGTGATTACTATATTCATGTTATAGAGCAAAAAAAGCCCCGTCTTTCAACGGGGCCAATCATAAACCAAACAAGCTAAGGGCATGAAACCCTCAAGACCTGAGGTGCAAAGATAAGAAAGATCTCCAAAGAATAACTATTTTGACTATGTTTTTTTAACAACTTACCAATCGAAATGGAAACGTTTCTCAAAAGTCACTTCACCTATGCCTATTAGGATACAGACATAATTATTTCGTTTCTTGATTTTTCCTTCCGTATCTATTGTTTATTTTCACGTTTAATAACCAAAGTGACATTAAATGGCAAAATACACTAACTATTCTTTAAATGAATTAACAGTATTCTCTATTGAAATCTTTAAATCCATAGGATGTTCGGAGCCTGATGCAAAATTGGCCGCGAAAGTTTTGGTTAATGCTGATATTAGAGGAGTCGATTCTCATGGTGTAGCCCGACTGTCTGGCTATGTTCGTCTATGGAAGAAAGAAAGAATAAACGCAACACCTGCTATAAAGACTATTCATGAGACAATGAGCACGGCAGTTGTAGATGGCGACCAAGGCTTAGGGCTAGTTGTAGCACCTCAAGCAATGAATATTGCAATTAAGAAAGCTAAAAAAGTTGGAACTGGATGGGTTTCCGTTAAAAACTCTAACCATTACGGTATTGCTGGTCACCATGCAATGATGGCACTAGAACACGATATGATTGGGTTTTCCATGACAAATGCAAGCCCTTTGGTTTCCCCTACGTTCTCATTAGATAGGATGCTAGGCACAAATCCTATTTCAATTGCAATACCCGCCGGCTCAGAACCACCTTTTGTTTTAGACATGGCAACAACCACTGCAGCTAATGGCAAACTAGAGACATTAAAAAGAAAAGGCGAAGATCTTCCATCTAATTGGATTCAGGATAAAGAAGGTAATCCATCAATAGATAATTCAGGGATTCAAAAAGGTGGTGCCCTACTTCCTCTAGGGGGAGATCACACTCATGGGAGTCATAAAGGATATGGATTAGGCGCAGTAGTAGATATTTTCTCTGCAGTGCTTTCCGGAGCGAATTACGGCCCTTGGGTTCCTCCATTTGTGGCATTCTTAGATCCTGCTCCCAATCCTGTTGGTGAAGGCCTTGGGCATTTCTTTGGCGCTATGAGCATCGATGCCTTTAGATCTAAAGATGAATTCAAAGAACATATCGATAACTGGATCAGAACATTCAGGAATTCAAACCCAATACCAGGACAAGAATCTGTATTGATACCAGGCGATCCTGAGAGAAAAGTAACGGCTATTCGTTTAAAAGAAGGTATTCCTTTAATAGAAGACGTTGTTAACGACTTAAGTGAATTAGGAAAAGAATTCGGAGTAACACTGGGATAAGGATTCTTAGTCAGCTTAATATTGTTTTTTTATTAGTTTCAATAAAATCTTAAAACGATGAAATCTTCTGTATTCAACTTCTCTTTAGTAGTATTTGTACTCTCGTTAATACTCACTATTAATTCTGCATTTTCACAAGAACAAATTTCCTTCGTGGAAAAGAATTACATCCACTCTGACGGTACTAGGAGCTCCAATTTTTATTTTAAACTAGGTGAGCAAAAGCCTGTGATGTTTAATAAAAAGGGAAGGCAGAAATATGAAGACTTGATAAAAATTTCACCAAATGCCTTTGATTCATATGCTAAGTATGACAAAATAAGAAAAGCAGGAACGATACTCTACGCACCGCTAATTATTGGTAGCGGCATTATACTCGCAGGGTGCCTCAAGGGTAGTTCAGACTTTTCTAAATCCAATCAAAATGGACCTACTGGGGAAACATTTGGGGTTAAAATCTAGTTAATAGAATTACATTAGCAGGAATAGGCATTGTTATAGGTACTTCAATCCCTTTAGGGATCTTAAGCAAGAAAGGAAGAAAACACCTATATGATTCAACAGAATTGTATAACTCTAAAGTAAAACAGTTTACGAAATCATCTTCTCTAAAGAAGTATCATAAACCAACTTAGCGTCTTCTACCATTGCCCATTGCTCATCATCCACACATATCTTACCTTGAGTAACATGTCCAAGCAACATAAAGTTCAATGTTTTATCTTCCATTATTTCCAAGAAAGTATCTTCTAGATCTCTTGAAATAGATACAACTACTCGACCTTGAGACTCCCCAAACATAAATGCATCTTCTCTCACTTCTGAACTAGTGATAATATCAAAGCCTAATCCATTTGGCATTGATTTTTCTAATAAAGTAATATAAAGTCCACCATCCGCACAATCGTGAGCAGATGCAATCATATCCATTTTGATGAGTTCTAATAACGTATCCTGCAATAAAGCTTCTTTCTCTAGATCAAAATGCGGCGCTGGAGATAATTTGACATTATGGTAAGAGTATAAGTATTCCGAACAATTAATGTCCTCTACTACATCTCCCAATAAATAAATCAAATCTCCTTTTTCTTTAAAAGCCAAAGATGTAATATGCTTTTTATCTTCTATCACACCAATCATTCCAATTGTCGGTGTTGGAAAAACTGCTTCATCTTTTCCATCAATAGTGATCTGGTTATAGAAACTAACATTACCTCCTGTTACTGGTGTATTGAACTTCTCACAAGCCTTTTTCATTCCCATTATAGCATTTGAGAATTGCCAAAATACTTCTGGGTTATATGGGTTTCCAAAATTCAAACAGTTTGTCACTGCAGATGGTGCACCACCAGTACATACAATATTTCTAGCAGCCTCAGCCACAGCCATTGCACATCCTTCTTCTGGATCAGCGTAAACATATCTTGCATTGCAATCAACAGTCATAGCAATTGCCTTATCAGAACCTTTTAGCTTAGCAACTCCTGCATCTGATGGATTATTTGTACTCATATTAACAGTACCTACCATCGAATCGTATTGCTCAATTACCCACTTCTTAGAAGCTATATTATAATGGCCAGTTAGAAACGCAGCAACTTCTTTGAGACTATCTGGTTCTGCAATAGAGTTAATGTCAAACTTTTTAGATTCTGCAAAATAAGCTGGCTCTTTAGAATCCCTTTCATAAACCGGAGCTCCACCACCAAGTACTAAATCACTTGCAGGAACATCAGCTACTAACTCACCATTCATGAAAAACTGTACTTGATTACCCTCAGTTACTTCACCAATCTCAACACAATTCAAATCCCATTTATCAAAGATATCATTCACTATTTTCTCTTGTCCTTTCTTCACAACAACCAACATTCGTTCTTGCGATTCTGAAAGCAATATTTCGAACGGAACCATTCCTTCTTGTCGTGTAGGTACTTTATCTAAATCTATTCGCATTCCATGTCCACCTTTATCAGACATTTCTGTGGTAGAACATGTAATACCCGCTGCACCCATATCTTGCATTCCAATAATTGCATCCGTTTTAGCAATTTCTAAAGATGCCTCCATCAATAATTTTTCCTGAAATGGGTCTCCTACTTGAACTGAAGGCAAATCATTTGCAGAATCTTCGGTAATATCACCTGAAGCGAAAGTTGCTCCATGGATTCCATCCTTTCCTGTTGAAGAACCAACTATAAATACGGGATTACCGGCACCATGAGACGTTGCAGAGATCAAATCATCTTTGCTCATTATACCAACAGACATGGCATTTACTAAAGGGTTTGTATTGTAACAAGGGTCAAAAACCACTTCTCCCCCTAATACCGGAATTCCAAAAGCATTACCGTAATCACCGATACCTTTTACGACACCCTTAATTAACCATTTGGTTCGATCTAAAGTAATATCACCAAATCGTAAAGAGTTCAATTGAGCAATTGGCCGAGCTCCCATTGTAAAGATATCTCTATTAATACCACCTACTCCAGTTGCAGCACCTTGATAAGGCTCTACTGCAGAAGGATGATTATGAGATTCGATCTTAAAGCAGCATCCTATACCGTCACCTATGTCAACTAATCCCGCATTTTCCTCTCCAGCAGCTACTAATAAATGATCTCCGTCTCGAGGTAATTTCTTTAACCAAACAATAGAGTTTTTGTAAGAACAATGCTCTGACCACATTACTGAAAAGATACTGAGCTCTGTGAAATTCGGCTCTCTACCCAGGATTTCTATAATCTTTGCAAATTCATCCTTTGTAAGACCTAATTCTTGTGCCGTTTCTATGTTCGATTTACTCTCAGCTACTGCTCCCATTCTATTGATTTTTTTTGATAGCACAAATATATGCTGAGCTTCTCTTATAGCCTTATTTTACTTTGCTTAATTATCAACATAAATCATCATTTACCAACCTCGTAATTTTACTTACCTTGTAACTCAGATTACTCTTAATGGAAGCACTTCTCGTTCTTATTTACTCTGCTCTATTTATATACCTCATAAACAAATGGAGCTTTTTTATTGACAATAGCCTTTCAAGGAAATCAATATCAATAATTTTCAGTGCAAAAGTTCTCTTTGGGGTGCTGATGAGTTTAATATATACTTATCATTATACGGACAGAAGTACAGCAGATATATATAAATACTTCGATGACGCCAAAGTGATGTATTCAGCAGTATTTACAAATCCTCAAGCTTTTCTATCCATGTTAACCGGAATTGGAAACGATGCGCCTCAATTTCATGAATATTACGACAAAATGAACCATTGGTTTAGAGAATATGAAAGCAGCCTATATAACGATAATCACACCTTAATTAGATTTAACGCAATCGTTTATTTCGCCTCCTTTGGCTATTACAATGTGCATACAGTTTTTATGTGCTTTTGCTCCTTGATTGGATCAATGGCTATTTACAAAACGTTTTCTTCTTATTTGAATAACAGTTCAACAGGCTTAATGATTGCTATATTTTTAATTCCATCGGTTATATTTTGGAATTCGGGAGTATTAAAAGAAGGCTTGCTGTTTTTAGGACTAGGGTTGATGGTTTTATCAACAAATAAATTATTAAATGACAAAATTCACACTCGGTCTATTTCTCTTCTTCTTTTCTCTCTACTATTGATGGCACACCTTAAATACTACATACTAATAGCAATTATTCCATCCCTATTTGCATATTGTTGGGTCTATAAATCGAATTCTAACATCCTTTTAAAGTATTCAATCTCTTTTGTTGTAATTATTACACTTGGTCTTAATGCTCATCACATTTTGCCTAACTATAACATTGTGGATCTATTGATAAGAAAGCAATTAGACTTTGTAGGCCTAGTTGAGCACCAAAACTCTGGAAGTAAAATAGATCTAGGAAATATCCCTCCTACATTAATGGGTTTGATATCAAACATTCCACAAGCATTAAAGAACACTTTAATTTGGAGTAACGATTTTACAATAAGAAGTCCTTTTGTACTACTAGCTATTATTGAGAATTTTGCAATTATTGGTTTAATCGGAATCTGTGTTGTCTTTCGAAAACCATGGAAAAATGTAAACCTTAACTTATTTCTATTCTGTATTCTTTTTTCTCTTACTTTATATACGCTTATTGGCTTAGTTACTCCAGTGATGGGTGCCATTATGCGATACAAAATCCCAGGATTACCTTTTCTTATTATCAGCATGCTACTCCTTCTTGATAAGGAAAAATTGATTCGGAAATTTTCATTCTTTAAATACTTTATATAAATCATCTCATGAATAAAATCGCATTTATAACTGGAGCCACTTCAGGAATAGGTAAAGCGTCAGCAGAACTTTTTGCAAAAAATGGCTACGACCTAATAATTACAGGAAGAAGGACCGATCGCTTAGAATCGCTTAAAAATAAAATCATGGGGGATTACAACGTAGACGTCCTTAATTTAACGTTTGATGTAAGAGATCAAAAATTAGTTGAGATCACTATTAATTCTCTTCCTGGAAAATGGAGTACTATCGACTTACTACTCAACAACGCTGGTTTGTCAGCTGGACTTAATACAATTCAAGAAGGTGACCTAGTTCATTGGGAAAACATGATAGATACTAATGTTAAAGGACTCTTATATGTCTCCAAAGCAATTATGCCAATAATGATAAAGCAAGGATATGGTCATATAATAAACATTGGTTCTCTTGCTGGCAAAGAAGTATATCCTAAAGGAAATGTTTATTGCGCATCAAAGCATGCTGTAGATGCAATTACACAATCTATGCGAATAGACTTATTGGGACATGGAATTAAGGTTAGCCTTGTTATGCCAGGTGCAACAGAAACTGAATTTTCAATCGTTCGATTTGATGGAGATGAAGAAAAAGCGAAGAAAGTCTATCAAGGTTTTAAGGCACTATCTCCCGAGGATGTGGCCGATTCAATTTACTATGCGGCATCAAGGCCAGCACATATAAACGTAAATGAAATATTACTAATGCCTCTTGCACAGGCTAACTTAGCAAATCTCAAAAAAGACTAGTTCTAAATAATTAATATTTCCAGAACTAAAACATTCCAATTTATATAGTAAATTAGAAACTTTAGCAGTTTTTTCACGTAGCTAACCATAACCCAAAAAGAAACATGAACAACGACAGATTATTTGATATTCTTACATATCAAGCAGACAAATTCCCGCAGGAAGTTTCATTAGCAGGAAAAGAAAATGGCAGTTGGAGAACGTACTCCACGCAAGAATTCATCGATACTTCAAATAAGTTTGGCTTAGGTCTACTTAAACTTGGCATTAAGCCAGGTGATAAGGTTGCTATGATTTCTAATAACAGGCCGGAATGGAATATTATCGACATAGGCATATTACAAATTGGAGCCATCAATGTCCCAATATACCCAACTATTACAGAAGCAGATTACAAGTTCATCCTTAATCATGCAGAAGTGAAAATTGTCATTGTCTCGAATCAAGACTTGTATGAGAAAGTAAGCAACATTAAAGCTGACGTAAGCACCTTACAAGAAATCTACACCATGGACTCGGTTGAAAGCGCAAAAAACTGGCGTGAAATTGTCGATTTGGATCCTGATGGAGATTTAACTGTGATCGATAAATTAAAAGCGGATATAAAAGCTAACGATCTTGCAACATTGATATACACTTCAGGAACTACTGGAGACCCAAAGGGTGTTATGCTTTCTCACACTAATATTTATAGTAACGTGATTGCTTGCATGGATAGAATGCCTTGCAACGAACATGACAAAGCCCTAAGTTTCCTTCCCTTATGTCATGTGTACGAAAGAATGATAACATACATGTACATACTACATGGTGTTTCTATCTATTATGCAGAGGCCATGGAGACTATTGGAGAAGATTTAAAAGACATAAAGCCACAAATGTTTTCTACTGTTCCTCGACTACTCGAAAAAGTCTTCGACAAAATTGTGGCTAAAGGAAATGAACAGACAGGTATAAAGAAAAAACTCTTCTTCTGGGCTTTGGAACTTGGATTAGTATATGAGCCATATGGTGCAAATGGAGCTTGGTATGAGTTTAAACTTGGCATTGCAAACAAAATAATTTTCAACAAATGGAGAGAAGCACTTGGCGGGAATGTCAAGATAGTTACTTCAGGAAGTGCTGCTTTACAAGCCCGTCTAGCAAGAGTTTTCCAAGCAGCTCAAATCCCAGTAATGGAAGGCTATGG
>JABSPR010000011.1 GCA_013214975.1 Flavobacteriales bacterium | reverse complement strand
AATTGTGAACAGGGCACCTATACCTATATTGAGGATTACACCGATAAGTAGAGGCTTGAAGCGGCCGTATTTTGTACCAAGCCATGTTGCTAGTATGCCACCGCTAATACCAAATAATGAAGAGAGAAATAGTGCAAGGCCACGTTCTTCGGACTCTATACCCGTATTGGCACCTAATTTATCCATGTAAGTAAATACTCCATTTTGACCTAGCTCATAAATTAATAACCCAAACATGGCAATAATTGCCAATGCCTTGTAAGGGGCATTCTTGATTTCTGTAATAAAATCGCTATTTCCAATGTTCTTTAGAATAGGCGGTAGTAAGTACATATAGGCAGGTATAATAAGTAGTGAGTACAAGGCTAGAGATAAATAAACTCCTTTTATATCCATCCATTCAACTATGTATGGCAGTAGAGCATGCGAGATAGAAAAGATGCACAAATACATTACTCCAGAAAGAGCAAAAGTTCGTTCCGGTTCGGAAGAAGAGGATGCTGAGGCAGTCGCAGCACCAGATACTATTCCCGATCCTATCGCAACAAATGCACGTAAAAGCATTAGAGAATCTATAGTATTTGCATAGGCAGATCCAAGGTTTCCTAGAACTAAAAAGATTGTACCCACATAGGCTATTTTTGTTCTAGAATATTTTGTAATCGGCACAGTAGCCACTACAAGAAAGATAAAGTAGAAAAGATTCTCTACCATAAACAATTGTCCTATTTCAGGGTCTGTAGCTTGAAATTTTTCCATTAAAGGAATTAGAAGTTGAGGCTGTACATATAAGCCAAATAGGCTTGTGCTGTACGCGGCAGTTACAGCAATTGAAGCTGGAAGTATTGCTTTTATATTATTAAGGCTCATAGACATACATTAAAACTAGTTAATGTTTAAGGGTGAGCCTAGAATAGAAGGGTAGAATGTTTAGATATTATTAACTTGAAGACGTGAAAATCTGGCAACAATAATATAAAGTGAAAAATCAATAATTATATAGTGCTAAATAAATTGATTAAGTATTTCATCGAGAACAAAATAATAACAGTGTTCTTATTGTTGTCGATTATATTCACAGGAATCTCAACTCTTCCTTTTAGTATAGACAAAGGGATTTTTCCAGATTATTCTGTTAATGCTGATGTACTTCCTGACATTGGCGAAAATCAACAAGTTATAATCACAAGATGGAAAGGTAGGTCGCCTCAGGATGTAGAGGATCAAATTAGTTATCCCCTTACAAGCTATCTTCTTGGAATACCTGGTGTCAAAACTATTAGGAGTAATTCGTTGTTCGGACTTTCAACAATCTATGTCATTTATAACGAGGATATGGAGTTTTATAGTTCTCGAATTCGAATTCTGGAAAAACTGAATTCAATTTCACCCGGAGACTTACCAAATGGAGTGCAGCCAATTTTAGGACCAGATGCTACGGCTTTAGGGCAGGTATACTGGTATACACTTGAAGGGAAAAACGATAAAGGCAATACTACTGGCGGTTGGGGGTTGGAAGACTTAAGAACGGCTCAAGATTATCATATTAAGCATGCTTTGATGTCTGTAGAGGGTGTTGCTGAAGTAGCTTCAATTGGTGGATATAAGAAAGAGTATCAGATAGATGTTAATCCTTTATTGCTTGAAAGATTTGGGATATCTCTTCTTCAGGTTGCAAGTGCAGTTAGGAATGGAGGTAAGGATATTGGAGTAAGCACACTTGAAATAAATAGGGTGGAATATTTCGTGAGAGGTTTAGGAGGAGTTAAAGGGATTACCGATATAGAGAATCTTATAGTATCTACTAAGAATGGGGTTTCAATAAAAATTAAAGATCTTGCTCAGGTAGTAATTGGACCAGGGGTGAGGAGAGGGGCTTTAGATAAAAATGGCGTGCCTTCTGTCGGTGGCGTTGTAGTAGTGCAATATGGGGCAAACCCAGCTCAGGTTATTAAGAATGTTAAAAAAAGAATTAAAGAGATTTCTATTGGGTTACCATCCAAACATCTTTCGGATGGTACATTATCAAAAGTTCATATTGTCCCATTTTATGATAGGTCTTTATTGGTAGAAGAAACAATTAACACATTAACCCAAACGCTCTGGTTGGAAATCTTGATTACTCTGATTGTGATACTCGTAATGTTGGCAAATGTTCGTGCTGCTTTGGTTGTTGCAAGTGTACTTCCGTTATCAGTTCTTCTCAGTTTTGTGGTTATGAGGTTTCTAAATATAGAAGCTAATATTATTGCATTAGCCGGTATAGCGATAGCTATTGGAACTATGGTAGATATGGCTATTGTATTTGCGGAAAATATTGTTGCAAGATTAGAAAACTCAAATCAAGATGATAATAAGTTAGAGCTTATTTATGCAGGAACTATAGAGGTTGCCTCGGCTGTAAAAATATCGGTTGCCACTACTTTGATTAGTTTTTTGCCATTATTGGCGTTGGAGGGACCCGAAGCGAAACTGTTTACTCCGTTGATTATTACCAAAACCGCATCGATTCTTGGCGCTTTTTTAATCTCAATAGTTGCTATTCCAACCATTTTACATACGCTGTTTTCTCTTTGCCTAACTCGAAGAATTGTACTTAATGTATTAAACTTTATAATAATTGGATTAGGTGTTGTTACCCTATTTTACGATATATGGTATGGCCTTTTTGTTGTCAGTGTAGGCCTT
Source organism: Flavobacteriales bacterium (assembly GCA_013214975.1). Taxonomy (NCBI): domain Bacteria; kingdom Pseudomonadati; phylum Bacteroidota; class Flavobacteriia; order Flavobacteriales; species Flavobacteriales bacterium. The sequence continues at coordinate 2,911 of JABSPR010000011.1, read as the reverse complement.
GTTGGTTTTATTGGCGTGATTAAGAATAGCTATGTTAGTTTCGATAAGAAGAATTATAAAGTTTGGATGTATGTCGTTTTATTGACTCTTCTCTTGGCCAAAACCTGGATGCCCTTAGGAGAGCATTCTTTCTTTGTATCTAATTCTCTCTTCGTTTTTATATTGATTGGAGGTAGTTTAAAATGTTTCAACTGGTTCTTGAACGTATATCCTGTTTTACTCGATTGGTCGCTCGAGAATAAATGGAAATTTCTAACACTTCCAATTGGATGTTTGGCATTTGGAACCTCTATTTTATTTAACACAAGTCAAGAGTTTATGCCTTCGCTTAACGAAGGTTCATTTTTGCATATGCCGACAACTATGCCGCATTCTGGAATGGAAGAAAATCTACATATGCTGCATAAATTAGATGTGGCTGTTTCAAGAATACCTGAAGTGGATCAGGTAATAGGTAAATTAGGAAGAGTTGAAAGTGCCCTAGATCCGGCACCTATTAATATGTTTGAAAATGTGATTAATTATAAAAAGGAGTATGGTCTCAATGAAAAAGGAGAGACCGTAAGACGATGGAGGGATCATATCCATAATAGGGATGATATTTGGCAAGAGATTTCGGATGCAACAAGGTTTTTGGGTCTAACAGTTGCGCCCAAACTTCAACCTATGGAGACAAGACAGATAATGTTATCATCGGGATTGCGAGCTCCAATGGGAATAAAAATTACGGGTAAGAACTTAGCGGCGATTGAGAAAATGGGTGTCGAGTTAGAACGAGTTCTAAAACATGTTGAAGGGATCGATGTGTCTTCAGTATTTGCTGAACAGTCTATTGGGAAACCATATCTTGAATTAGAATATTTAAGAGGATCAATGGCTAATATTGGTGTGTCGGTAAAAGATGTGAATGATTGTTTAGAACTTGCACTAGGAGGTGTATCTCTTTTAGAATCAATTGAAGGAAGAGAACGATTACCTGTTCGGATTAAATATCCCAAAGATTTTCTTGATTCAGAAGAGTCATTGAATAATATCTTAATTCCTACGAATAGTGGGAAGCAAGTGAAATTAAAAGAGCTGGTTAATATTAGTTATGTAAAAGGACAGCAATCAATAAAAAGCGAAAATGGTTTTCAGGTAGGCTATGTAATGTTCGATAAGATTCAAGGGTTTGGAGATGTGGAAGTTGTAGAGAATGCCAAGCTAATAATAGAGGCCCAAATTGAAGAGGGCGTTATATCTATACCATCGGGGATTAGCTATTCTTTTGTTGGCACGTATAACGACATCGTTAGATCTAATAAACGCTTGGGCATTTTAATTCCTTTTACATTATTGGTGATTTTGTTGATTATATATCTTGAGTTTAAATCAATAACCACTGCATTAATTATTTTTTCATCAGTCTTTGTTTCTTTCTCAGGGGCTTTTATTCTAATGTGGCTATATGGTCATAGTGGTTTTTTGAACATCGATTTACTGGGGATTAACTTGTACGAAATATTTCAAATGAATTCGGTTAGCCTGAGCGTTGCAGTGTGGGTGGGTTTTATTGCATTGTTTGGGATTTCAACAGATGACGGAGTGTTGGTTGTATCCTATTTACGAAACTCCTTTGAAGGTAGACCAGCTACTATAAAAGATATTCGACTTGCTGTGTTAGAAGCAGGAAAGAAGAGGATTCGTCCGGCGTTAATGACAACCGCTACTACTATCTTGGCGCTGATTCCAGTTCTGACTTCAAATGGGTCTGGAGCAGATGTACTACTTCCTATGGCGATACCATCTATAGGAGGAATGATGTTGGCAGTCATAACAATGTTCACGATACCCGTACTTTATAGTATGTGGCAAGAGAATAAAATAAGCAATGCAAACCATGAGTAAGAATTTGAAAATATTAGTTGTCGCAATATCTGCATCATTAGGCTTGGGGCTTTTGATCGGTAAAACAATATTAAATAATGAGGTTGAGTCTTCAGGAATAGCTATTCAGTCTATCGGATGGACGTGCTCTATGCACCCTGAGATTATTAAATCAATTTCAGGAAGTTGTTCTCTCTGTTCAATGGATTTGGTTGAAATGTCATCTAATAACCTTGATGATAAAAGCTTAATTCAATTCAGTGATAATGAAATTAAAGATGCCGGGATAGAAACTGTACTTGTAGAAAGCAACGAAGGTAGGATGGTGGGTGTTAAAATGCCTGGTAATGTAGTTGTCGATCAGAAAAATGTTTGGACGATTCCTGCACATTATCCATTACGTTTAGAAAAGCTGTTTGTAAGTACTATTGGTCAATATGTTAAAAAAGGAGAGTTGTTGGCGGTTGTTTATTCAGACGAATACGTTCAAGCGGTACGGCATTTTATTGTATCGCTTAGGTATAAGAATGATAAGAAGGTTAAAATGTATCAACAAGCTGTAGATGTGCTTAAAGGCTGGCAGATTCCAGATATGGAAATAGAAAGATTAGCTGAATCGAAGGATTTATCTCCTAATGCAAATATTTATGCAGAACGTTCCGGGATTTTGTTGGGTCAGTCTGCAAATCAAGGAGCATATGCTAGAAAGGGGAATGTCTTGTTTGAATTCGTAGATATAACATCGGTTTGGGTGGAGATTGATGCTAATGAATTAGAGAAAAAAAGTTTTGAAATAGGAGCAGAGGTTGTGGTCAATGTTGTTGGAAATTATTCTGAAAAATATAACGGGAAAGTTTTACAGGTGAGTAAATTGGTTGATAGAGAAACAAACACTTCCAAGGTGATAATTGAGATTAATAATAACGAATTGAAACTGGAGCCGGGGGCGACAGTTGAAGTAATGACTGTACCAGGAAATCTGAAAAAGCTTCTAGTGCCTCGTTCCAGTGTATTATGGACTGGAAGTAGATCACTTGTCTATGTT
>JABSPR010000010.1 GCA_013214975.1 Flavobacteriales bacterium | reverse complement strand
ATCTCTTCTTTGAAACCACCTGGTGCATCATAGAACGATTGAATCATTCCTTGCGCAACTCCAACATTGTTTGATCTTCCAATTATTGTTGAATCAGAAATTGCAAGTGGCGGTGTTGGCACCATCAGTTTGTTAAAGTCTAACAATAATTCTAATGTATTGTATTCATCCAATTCGGTTTTTAAAGACTGGCCTATTCTTAAATTGATTGGCAAGAAACCTCTTTCCCCTGATTCGGTGTAAGCTATCTTACCTCCAATATTCGACATATTGGTTCCAAAGGCATAAACAAATTCTTTCGTGGCAATTTTAATATCCTCATTCAAATAGTAAAATGAAACATCAGCAGCACCGGTAAGCCCTGCAGAAGAACCTGCACTTCCTAGTCCTTGCGTTAAATTCGAATAAATAAACTTACCCGTTAACCCAAGCGAAAATCTGTTTCCCATTTTTCTTGCATATCCCCCTTCTACAACGAATTCGTTTGGATTAGCAGTATTTAAAAAATTCCCATAGTTATCTGTAAAATCAATTGATCCTAGAGAAAAATAACGAAGTGAAACACCAACAGCTGAATTATTATCGATCTTCTTAAAGCCACTTAAATAAGCTAAATAAATATCATCAACTAACTCTCTTAACCAAGGGGTATAAGAAAGCGAAAAACCCATATCTTCTTCTAAATATGCCATTTTTGCTGCATTCCAATGTAACGAATTTACATCGGGAGATGAAGCAACACCTGCGTCACCTAAAGCAGACCCCCTTGAATCTGGAGATATTAATAATAACGGTACCGAAGGCGTAATTACATTTAAGTCTAATTGCCCTGCCAGTTCGCCGGTACTAATTGAAGTCTGAGCTGAAAGAGCTCCCCAACCTAGTGACAAACTGAATGCCACTACGATTACCTTATAGTAAAAATTTTTTTTCATAATTGTGCAGCTACAAATATAAGCTGAATATTTTTTAATACTACATTAATTTAATACCACTAATTTTTCATATTGTTCTGCAACTGAACCTTCCTCTGAACGTACTTTAATGTGATAAACGTATACACCCCTACCGATTTTTTCACCAAATGCATTTAATCCGTCCCACTCTATTCCAGAAACCCCTATTCCTCTAGTATTTACCGTGCTTATTATGGTATGGATTAAATTCCCAGCAACAGTAAATATTTGAATCTCTACGTCTAAAATAGATTTTGGACGGTTATGTTCAAAGAAAAACTTCGTTGAAGTAGTAAACGGATTTGGATAATTCAGGACGCGCTTAATTTCAAAATCTAAATTCCGAGCTACAACGAATTCTATTTCTTTTGAATTTGAATTATCATGAATATCCCATGCCTTTATAACTACACTATGAGTACCATCTTCTAATTCAGGTAGCTGATAGGCCACTATTCCATCTTGATATGAATCCAAGTTCGGCTCATAAGCAGAGCTCAAAAGTATTGGATTTGATACATCACCATCCAATATTGCAGTAATCTCATGCCCAATTCCATTCCCTACATTAATGCCACTGAAATCATATAATTCGGTAAATATTTGTGGGCTTGCAGAAACTAAATCACCGGACCTAAAACTTTGATCATTCACATAAACATTCAATTCAGGTCCTTCATTATCTATTGCAACGGAAGTATCAACTCCTCCTATAATAAAATTATTTAAAAACCCAGCCCCATCGAATCGCCCATCGCTCGAATAATAGCTAAACTTTCCCCTACCGAATTCCCGACCTACACTTTGCGGCACAACAAAAGTGAATTTAAAACCACCCTCACTAACACTTGCTTTGCCTTGAAAAAGGATATCATTACGCACTTCTATATGTACTGGAATACTTTGATTATCATTCCCCAGGGTTGAAATAATATTTACTTTATCGTAAAGTGTAACATATACTATTCCTGTATAATCGCTTACCTCATTACCATATTCATCGGTTATAGCACCTAGGACCTCTACTTTGCTCCTACCAAGAATTGTATCTGTAACCATCCCAAAAGAGTCTACACCATGCAATAAGCCTCTGTTATCAAGCCAACTATCTCCAATTTTTGTCGTTTCTATTTCATAAACAGGATAAGGCAGTGAAACTGCAGGGTCTCCAATAAGGGTAAAATTCCGATGATTAACCCCTGGATTCATATCATTCTTAGTTAGTCTAAAAAGATCCCCCAATCTGTGATGTCGCCCTTCTGATTTCTCGAACACATGATTGATATAAAATTTATTAAGCACAAAATTGGGAGAAGAAAACACCAACCTAACCGTGGTAAATAAAGCAATTCCCCCACCATTCGGATTTAACATCACGTATTCTCCGGCAGAAACCCTACTGGGATCATCCCACCGAGAAAACTCACATGTAGCTGTAACAAATATGGAAGATTATTAATATTATTCCAGTTATTAATATTTGAATTCCGAAGAAACCCTTCTTCCGTCCACCCTAATTCTCCTCCATGGCCAGTATAGTTTATAAATAACGCACCCGACTCTACTAATCTATCCAGAGCCTCTGTTGCACCAGGTACCAAATCTCCAGCCCCAGTAGTTACCTGCTTAAATGCATCCAGGTAAATTTTATTCACGTTAATAACCTTATTTGATTCTTCTAGCATTTCAGCCAGAGTCTCTGCCTGAATTTGATGAATATTAGAATCCTCATCATCACTTGTTATACCAACAATATTTCTCCACTTTCCAATTGAATTCTTACTGTAATAATTCATTATTTTATCTACAACTTGCCTGGCCTCCTGTATAGTATTAACAGGAATCCTTCCAACGCCTAAATCCAAATAATCTGCATCCATGGCATTCCAAACACCTTCAGTTGGATCTAAAAAAGCAAAATAATCGTCCGATACATATGACAAAGTCGAAGTACTAGACTCTGGTGATTGGTAGCTTGGAATAAGATTGTTATTTCCTTCTATTCTATCCTTACTATCGTAAGACCCATCCCCGAACAACAAAAGATAAAGAGGAAATTCAGAATTACTTCTTTCATAAAACATCCTTAAAAAATCTCTTATTGCTACAACATCTAATGCTCCGGAAGAAAACTCATTATAAATTTCATTGGGTGTTACTACCAATACCGTTAAATCATCCTCATCTCTATGGAATTGAGCCAATCTATTTGCCTGAAGCAATAGGCTCTGTGGTGAAATTATCACCATATCCGGAGATACTTCTGCATGCAGGTTTTGATTTACAATTACTTCAAAACTTATTGGAACTAGAAAATCATCCTCATCCTGAAAAACAACATATTTATTTAACGAATCTGTTAGTTCTACAAATGAAAAACTATCATTACTCCATGCCCCTTGAACAGAGTAGACCTTAGCATTATCCGTAATATTCCAAACGTGAGAACTAGACGAATAATTCCCAATAGTAAACTCCGAAACATTTCCAGCCCCAACAGAAAGTTTATCAAAAAACAGCATAGGGCTATTATCATATATTAACAATCTCCTAACCTCCAATTCATAATAGTCTAACCAAGCGAATGATGCAGTTGTATACTTATCATAACTTAATTGGAGGTCTAAATTCTCCTCAACTAAAAAATCAAATTCAGCCAACCCCGCCTTATAATAAGCCGTATAATACAATGGGTTTATTTTATTAATTTCAATTCTCTCTTTTAATTCGCCATTCAATAAAAGATTCATAAAACTACTAGTATCTGCGGATCGCGCAATACATCTCATTGTAACGTGAGAAGTTGAACTAGGATCTGGGTTTGAAATTTCATGATTAAAACTATAATTAACTTGTGTTTCAAAAACCTCTCCGAACCATTCACTCCCAGATTTAATCAAGTTATGTTCATCCAATTCATGTACTATTATATCGTCAAAAGAACTGACACTATTAGTTATGGAGCTATCACTACTAGGCACTTCTTCAATCCGCAAACCTTCCGTTGTAGAAACGGTAATGAAATAATATGATTGATTAGAATAAATATTTTTAACATGAGAATATGTTTTATCAAGGTAATTGAAAGTTACTTCATCAGGCCCCCCTCCATAAAACAACAAATAGTCCTCTTCATTGAAATCCCCATCGCTCTCTCCACTGATAAAGACAGCGTTTTCCAAAAGGTCATCAGCTCTTTTGGCAGAGTTTAATTTAGGCAACATGCCGCCGCCGTTCCCATACAATTTTATATTTCTTGGATCAATATGATCTACATCTATTCCAAGATTTTTAATGTATTCATAATCCAATTTATAAATCCCACTTGAGGATATCCCAATTTTATAAAAAACACCTGAATGAAGAATTGACGAAATTCCAAAGTTTGTGCTATGTGATTTGGAATAAACTAGTTCTGACTCTTCAACAATTCTTAATATGAGATCGAATGAGGTTAATTTTTCATATAAATTCGAGTTCTTTTTTCTACGTATTGGAATAAATGAAACGTTGCTAAAAGCGTTTCCTTTATCGTATCCAATTCTGGCTACTAAATTTATATTTTCATTTACGTTCTCGTTCTCTACTATCCTATTCTCATTTACATCAACATCTACATAAACTTCATTTGCTAGAGTCCAAATACATTTCCCATTCGTATTTACAAGAATTCTTTTTGAATAAATAGGTAAAGTACTCCTTCCTAGATCATACTCTGCACCAGTAAACGATAAAAATTCAACTTGAACAGAAGAGGATATATAGTTTTTATTAATCGCCTCCCAACCAAGTTTAACACTCCATTTCATATCTGATTCAGACATCGCATTGAACGAATACATCAGCAAAAAAAAGAAAATTACAATGTGCTTAATCATAAAGACTTAAAGGGGAGTTTTTGAGCTATTTAAATCTTTCAAATGGTGTAAAATGGAAGAGAAAATACGTCTAACGCTAAGTTATAGCTTTATTGCTGTCATTCATCGATATTATGTACCATTTATCGATTAATAAATAATACTTTCGATAACTTAATTAGCGTATTACTATAGTATAAGTAAATTTTCGTAGTTTTGAAATAGGTCAAATAATTCCTTTGCATGATTAAGAATTTTCATTTCTTGATAATACTTGCGGTTTTCGCAGGTGTTTCACAGACTGAACAGGCAGTTGCCCAGGATGCGCAGTTCACACAATTCTACGCAAACCAACTATATCTAAATCCTGCATTTGCTGGCGCTGAAAGGTGCCCACGTATGGCTTTAAACTACAGAAATGAGTGGCCTGCACTTAGCGGTCAATTTGTTACCTACAGCGCTTCTTACGACCAATATTCAGATCATCTTCAAGGTGGAATCGGCCTACTAATGAGTTATGACAATGCAGGGGCAGGAACTTTGTATACGCTAAATGTAAGTGGTATGTACGCGTATCAAATTCCTATAAACAGGCAAATTTCCCTTAGGCTTGCGATCGAAGCTGGAATTCATCAAAAATCTTTGAACTGGGAGAAACTGGTATTTGGAGATCAAATTGATGACAGATTTGGATTTACTCACCAACAATCCCAACAGGTAAAACCTCCAACGAATATCAAACCTGACTTTTCTGCAGGCACATTAATATTTAGTGAGACATTTTTCGCAGGGTATTCTGCCCATCATATTACACAACCTGATGAAGGGCTTGGTGGAACAAGCTTACTTCCAAGAAAACATACTGCGCACGCTGGTTTAGTCGTCCCGTTTAATGATGATCACCACGATTCTTTTATTTCACCAAATATTGTATGGCAAGCCCAAGGCGATTTCAGAGAATTAAACTTAGGGGTATTTGTGCAGAAAGGGCCAGCTGTTGTTGGACTATGGTATAGGAACGGAGATGCATTCATCGTTTTATTAGGAATGCATACAGATGCTTGGAAAATCGGCTACACATATGATGTAACCACATCTAAACTTAATATTCAAAATTCTAACGGGTCACATGAAATTTCTTTCGGAATGCACTTCCCATGTAAGCCTAAGGCAAAAGTATTTAGATTGGTAAATTGCCCATCTTTCTAATTTTTGTAACCTATTATTACTTTTAACGTATTAAACAAGATTGAGAAACTGATTTAAGCATTTAGTTATGAGAAAGATTAACATTACATACATTCTATATGGCATACTTGGAATTATCACTATGGTGCTAGTTTCATGTGCAGGAGGGCAACGATCAAGCGCTACTGGCTGGGAGTATAACAACAAGAACTTCGGGGCCTTTATGGTACTACCATATTTCGAACAAGAAACTGGTCCTGGATTAGTATTTATAGAAGGTGGATCCTTTGTAATGGGTCAAACCGAACAGAGTACAAACTTCGATTGGAATCAAACACCAAGAAAAGTAACTATCTCTTCTTATTATATGGATCAAACGGAAGTTAGAAATGTAGATTATCGTGAATACCTTCATTGGGTAACACGTATATACAACCTGGATTATCCTGAAATTGTAAGAAAAGCTCTCCCGGATACATTGGTTTGGAGAGATAAATTGGCATATAACGAGCCATACGTAGAGTATTATTTCAGACACCCTGCATATAGCTATTACCCTGTAGTTGGAATAAATTGGCTTCAAGCGAATGACTTTTGCAAATGGAGAACGGATAGGGTAAATGAATTTATTCTTGTAAGAGAGGGTATATTAGAATTAACACCTTGGGATCAAACAGTTGATGATTACTTTGATACAGATGCTTACTTATTAGGACTTTATGAAGGTGTGGTTAATAAACCTCTTCCCGATTTAGATCCTACTAGTGATGGAGAAAGAAAAGTAAGATTAGAAGATGGTATCCTTCTCCCTAAGTATCGACTTCCAACAGAAGCGGAATGGGAATTTGCAGCATACGGCTTAATTGGAAACACAATTGGAGAAAGAATTCCTAACAGAAGATTATATCCTTGGAATGGTAGAGCAGGATCAGTAAGGAATCCAGATGAAGCGTTCTTGGGTCAATATTTAGCCAATACCATGAGAGGACGAGGTGACATGATGGGTGTTGCAGGACAACTAAATGACAACGCAGATGTTACGTCTCCGGTTATTTCTTATTGGCCAAACGATTATGGTTTATTTAATATGGCTGGAAATGTTAGTGAGTGGGTTATGGATGTTTATAGGGCCATGAGTCATGACGATGTTTCTGAATTCAGGCCATTTAGAGGAAACGTTTTCCAAACAGTACTTAAAGATGAAGATGGTATTGTAATGGAGAAAGATAGTTTAGGTAGAGTTCAATACAGGAATGTTAGCTTGGATTATCCTGAAGATGAGCTTTCTAAAAGAAGAAACTACAGAAGATCTGACAACATCAATTCTGGAGATGGTGACACGAGATCACAATCTACGGATGACTGGTTAGCTCCTCCGGATCCTAAATCTTCTGAATCACAAGGAATGTACCGATATGGTGAGCAGTCTTTGGTAAATGATGAAGTGAGAGTATTTAAAGGAGCTTCTTGGAGAGACAGAATCTACTGGATGAACCCTGGAACAAGAAGATTCTTAGAGCAAGATGAATCTACGGCTACAATTGGCTTTAGATGTGCAATGGACAGAGTTGGTAGCCCTAACGCTTTCAACGCGCAGTACTAAAAAAGTATAAAACAGGAAACCCAAGTTATTTATTAACTTGGGTTTTTTCATGCCTTGATTTTGAATAACAGCATTGAACTTATACACTCCCTCTTTAATAATTGCACGGGGATTTCTATAGATACAAGATCCGTTACCAAAGGTGATCTATTCATCGCTCTTAAGGGTGATAATTTTAATGGCAATCTTTTCGCGAAACAAGCTTTGGATTCCGGTGCATCTTATGCCATTATTGATGAACCTTCTGAAAATGACGAGAGGTTTATCTTAGTGGATGATGCACTTAAATGCCTGCAAGATCTGGCAGCATATCATAGAACTAAAATTGGCACTCCTATTATTGGAATAACAGGTACTAATGGCAAGACAACAACCAAAGAACTGGTTAATTGTGTACTCTCAACAAAATACAATGTTCAAGCCACTATTGGGAATTTCAACAATCATATCGGTGTACCGTTGACCCTTCTATCTATTCGAGATGATCACGATTTCGCAATAGTTGAAATGGGCGCCAACAGCGTAGGGGAAATAAAAATGCTATGCGATATAGCGAAACCAAATTATGGCCTTATCACCAATATTGGCAAAGCACACCTTGGAGGCTTCGGAGGCCTTGAAGGCGTAATCAAGGCAAAGTCTGAGATGTACAACTACTTCAAGGAAAACGAAGGCAGCATCTTTATTAATACAGATAACATTCTCCTTACCAAACTAGCAGAAGGACTGAATCTGATATCTTACGGAGAAAACAAAGAAGCGACCTATCAAGGAGCACCTAAAATGAATGCTGATGTACTTTCCGTCATCATTACTCATGAAGGGGGTAAATATGAGGTACAGTCGCACCTTGTTGGGAAATATAATTTCGAGAATGTTATGTGCGCTATTTCGATAGGATTACACTTTGGGATTCCTGGAGAGAATATTTCAAAGGCAATTAACAAATACATTCCTACAAATAACAGATCTCAAGTTATTGATTCTCAATCAAACTACATACTTCTAGATGCATACAATGCGAATCCTAGCAGTATGACTCTTTCTATTAGTTCTTTTATTGATAAAGAATCAAATACAAAACACTTATTTCTAGGCGACATGATGGAGCTTGGTGAATACAGCAAAGATGAACACCAAAATATTGTAGACCTCTTGTCTGCAAACACTTCCTTGCACGTATATCTTATAGGAGAGCAGTTTAGTTTAACTGATATGCCTGAGCGTTTTATTTCTTTCAATAAAACGGAAGACATCAAAATCTGGCTAGCCACAAACCCAATATCAAATGGTTCGATTTTAATTAAGGGATCAAGAAGTATGCGATTAGAGGAGTTAGTGGAATTACTTTAAAAGATCTCTCGAAATCACAATCTTCTGAATCTCAGTTGTTCCTTCATATATCTGCGTAATCTTTGCATCTCGCATTAGACGTTCAACATGATACTCTTTTACATATCCGTAGCCACCGTGAATTTGCACCGCTTCTATTGTAGTGTCCATGGCAACTTTTGAGGCGTACGCTTTTGCCTTCGCACTAGCTATTCCGAAAGGCATACCCAAATCTTTTAAAGAAGCTGATTTCAAAGTAAGTAGTTTAGCTGCTTCAATATCTATTTCCATTGTGGCGAGCTTAAATTGAATATCCTGATGCTCAGCCAGTAGTTTACCAAAAGTTTTTCTTTCTTTAGAATACCTTACAGATAATTCAAAAGCCCCTTTTGCTATTCCTAATGCTTGGGCGGCAATACCAATTCGTCCCCCTTC
>JABSPR010000009.1 GCA_013214975.1 Flavobacteriales bacterium | reverse complement strand
AGAAGAAGATATATTCCTAGTTTTAAGATAATTCGCAACCGATTGAGTTCTTTTCTTCGACAGTTTTAAATTATAATCTTCTTCGCCTTTACCATCCGCGTGACCGTGCAATTCAATCTGGATTTTAGTATCGGCAATTAATCTTTTCATCAGTTTCTGAAGATCTTTTTTACTATCCAATGAAGGTTCAAAGCTGCTATAGATAAATTGAACCAAATGGGTTTCATCTATTTTTTCTTTTACTGGCACTTCCTCTTTTACAACTTCAACCACGTCTTGAACTATTGGAGTTTCTTCAACTTTCTCCTCTACCAAAGCAGGTGAAACTACCATTTTATCATCATCATCTAGCCCCTCAGTATCCATTATCAAAGAGTTTATTCTAACCTGTTCCACTTTTCTTTCTTCGGCCCTCTTCAATGCTTCCGTTTTTTCACGTTCTTCTGCAAATTTCTTCTTCTCTTCATTCACATCTACCTTTCCTAAAACTTGAACAGAATTGCCACCGTGCGTAACACCTTGAGAAGTAGTATCTATATCCGCATATAAATATTTCTCGGTACTTACTTCTGTTTCTAACTTCTTATCCAAATTTTCAAGAGCAAGAGAATCTGTAGTTTCAATTACATCCGAAATCATATTAAGAAGAAAGTCATAATTAGGTTCTTCTGCTTCACTTGATTTACCTGAAGGATTATCTAAGTTTTCTACTTCATCGTTCAAGTTCTCAAGAGCCATCGAATCTGTATTGAAAATAATTTGTTCTAACATGCCTATTAAGTCGGCATATTCATCTTCTGTTTTTAAATCAACCTGAAACCCAGAACCCTCTTCTCCTTCCTCTTCTTCACCAATATAATCTATGATTGTACTTTTTATCGTTATTTCCTCACCTGCTCCTTCTCCATTTGCAAGATCCAATTTACTCAGGGAAATCTCTTGCGTTAATTCATAGAAATGTTTTTGATCTGGTATGTATATATTAATTAAATAATTAGAGTAGCCTTCTGCTTCTATGACCATATCATAATTTTTACCTGGAGAAAAAATCATCATGTACTTTCCTGTTTCTGGATTTGGTGCGTACACGTAGTTAATTCTATGTTTTGTTACCTTATCATATACTTTAATAGACGCCTTAATAGGCTTTCCACTTCCTCTATCTGTAATAATACCTTTAACCAATGTAAGTGCATCCGAGCTTATTTCTGGTAATGTTGCAACATAGATATCATTACCACCATAACCACCTTCTCTTTCCGCAGTAAAGTAGGCATGCTTATTACTTGCAGATATTACGATAGTATTATCATTGCCTGGTGTATTAATGGGGTGGCCTATATTCTGTGGATCCCCCCAACGATCACTCTCTAATTTGGCAAAGAATATATCATTGCCTCCCATCGAATTAAATCCATTTGAACTATAGTATAATGTTTTTCCATCTGGATGAATAAACGGACTATCCTCGTCGTACTTTGAATTTACTTTGGGGCCCAGGTTCCGCGCAACATCCCAAGCTCCTGTAACCAACAGTTTCGAAGAATAGATATCAAACCCACCATAACCTCCCGGCCTATCGCTTGAAAAATATAATTTACTTCCATCGGCTGAAAGCGATGCGCTATTCTCATTATATTTTGGTGTGTTAATTTTATCATTTAACTTTTCTGGCTCAGACCAAGTATCACCATCTTGCTCAGAAATATAAATATCTGATCCGCCTTTTCCTGCTTTGTAAATAAACATTTTCTGCCCATCAACCGACAGACCCACACATGCATCCATCTCTTTAGAGTTAACCCCATTTACATTCTTCGGAGAATTCCATTTTCTTTCTATGGCCTTTGATATGTATATGTCCTCCATGTATTGTCCATCATCATTTAGAATACCACCTGTACTACCCTCTCTTCTTGAAGTGAAAATTAAGGTTCCCTCATCCGCCGAAATAAATGGAGAATGATCGGTGTATTTTGAATTTATCTCAGAACCCATATTTCTAATTGCCACATCAACAGGAGACTTAACAAGTTCGATACCATTTTCACAGTTTTGTATAAGTCTATTAATCTTTATCGATTGATATTGATCATTTTTTATTATTTCTTTATATTTTTTCAAATGCTCTATTGCTTTCTCAAATTGCAAATTGAAATGGTATGACATACCTAAATAATAATCTCCCGAATACGGGAATTCATTTGAAGGCATATTCTTAAGAGCAAATTCTAAGTATGGAATCGCATCTGTTTTCTCACCATGTGATAATGCAAAATAAACTCCAATTCTATATTTATACACCGCGTTATTGGGTTCAAGGCTATCCAATCGCCTATAAATAGAATAAGCCATCGCGTATTCTGTTTCCTCAAACAAAACGTTGGCTTCTTTTATTTGGCTTTTAATCTCCCTGCCAACTTCTTGGGAGCTAGCATTGACCGATACTGCAATAGATAGCATTACTAATAACACCTTCGAAATCATAGTGCTCAGTTTTGAAAACGTTTTTGTATTACCCATCATTTTACAATTATATTCTTTTGCATTTTAATTTTTTCAAACGAGATTTTAACGCGTATACAACCTAAAAGATACACATTCCAAAGACGTCACTATATATAAATCCAAATTATTCGTTCCTGGATGTTACATTTTAGTTTTATCTCATTTTATACTTTTATTCCAACAATCAACACATCATCCACTTGCTCATAATTCTCTTGCCACGAACCAAACTTATTTTGAACATGTGTTTTCTGTGAAATCATAGGCTGCTTAGCGCTTTCCGTCAGTATCCATCTTAATTTTTTATACTTCATTTTTTTTCCAAGTGGCCCCCCAAATTGATCAGCATATCCGTCGGTGAATAAATAAAGCAAGTCTCCCTTCTTAAGATCAATTTTATGGTTGGTGAAAGGCATTGGGTCTTCCGACACAAAAGAACTAATTGGGAATTTATCTCCTTTTGTTTCAATAAGATTCTCTTCTCTCATTATATAAAGCGGACTATTTGCTCCTGCAAATTCCACCTTCAGGTTTTTAACATCCAGACTAATGAGGGCAATGTCCATACCATCTTTGGCTGAATTATCATCCCCTTTTTTATTTAAAGTCCGATTAACATCTTCATTCAAAGAATCTAATATTTTAGCTGGCTCACGAAGACCTTTAATATTTATCGCGGAGTTCAGGTAATTATGCCCCACAATACTCATGAACGCTCCCGGAACCCCATGTCCCGTACAGTCAACAACAGCGAAAATTACTTTTCCATCCTTTTGTTCTAAAAAATAAAAATCGCCCGAAACAATATCTTTAGGTTTAAAGAACGTAAATGAATTTGGGAGAGCGGCTGATACTTCTTTGTCGGTTGGCATAAATTCTTTCTGGATTCTACGTGCATATCTAATACTATCAATTATACTTTTATTCTTTTCTTCAATTATCTCTTTTTGGGCAACTATTTCAGAATTTTGCTTTGTTCTTAATCTGTTTCTTTTCAACAAGAATAATGCTAGGAACACTAATAATGAGACTCCCAAAAAGCTAGATATTAGAATCGTTCTCTGGGAACCCAAATCGGACATTTGTTGATCAATATCTAAAGCTTGAATCCTTTTATCTTTCTTTAACAGCTCTATCTCTTTCTCTTTTTTCTCGTTTTCATATTTAGCACTCAGCTCAGACATTTCCCGAACATTTAATGCTTTTTGAAGGCTATCATTAAGTAATTCATAAAGCGTTTTAAATTTATAAGCTTGTTCAAAATTTGATTGTTTCGCATAAATAACAGCCATCATGCTATATATGGAGGTAACATCCAAGCTTCCGATAAACCTAGCCGATGTGAGACTGATATTTAAATATTGTTGTGCTTTAGTAAATTGTTCCATTTCAAAATATATTCTACCAACAATGGCAGAAGATTCTGAGATACCTCTTAGATTGTTTAGTCGTTTATATATCCCAAAAGCCTTTAAGCAGTTTTCTAAGGCTTTGTCTTTCTTGTTCTTTGACAAGTCTAACAGTCCAATTAGACTATGGATCTTTGCTATAGACAATTCATCGTCAAGTTCTTCAGAAATAACCAAAGCCCTGTTGAGTGTTTGCAATGTTTTACTAGGTTTATTCATCTCTAAATAAACATTTCCAAGATCTTGGAGAACGAGAATTATAACTCCTTTATCTTCTAATTCACCCAGAAAACTTAATGACTTAAGATAATATTCCATCGCTTTATATAAATCGCCTCGATCTTGGTAGACCTTGCCAATTGCTTTAGAACAATAAGCCCTTCCCCTGAAATTTCCCAATTCAATGAATATATCAAGCGACTCAAATAAACTTTGAATGGTTTTATGGTACTCCGCTTCTTCATAATACACCTCTCCAGCATAGAAGAGAGAAAATGCCATACCTTCTTTGTGCTTTAATTTTTTATACATTTCTAAAGCCAATAAATGATTATTTAAGCTTCGACTGTAGTTCCTGTCTACTTTATTTATTACTCCAAAATGATTTAAAACTCTAGCAATACTTTCCTTGTCATCTATATACTCAAACAAGCTCATTGCCTCAGACAACATCTCATACGCACTATCTATTTCTCCTATTTTATTTAACAATAGGCCCAAATTTTCATAATATATCGCATTCACTTCGCGCATCATTACTTTCTCCATCAAACTTTTTGTGGACATCAGATGTACCCTTGCTTGACTAAGATCATTTGCCATTAAATCTAGTCGACTGAGATATGCCTGAGAAAGGGCCATTCCTCTTTCATTATTTTTCTCTGTACTCAAATTAAAAGCCTGAACTTGATAGTAGATCGAACGGTCAAATTCGCCTTTACTCATATGAACATGAGCAAGGATAAACATCGCGTCCATTATTTCATCTGTATCGTCAATATTTCGGGCCTCCGTTAGAGCCATTTCGGCAAATATCTGAGCTGAATCATAATGGAAACACAAATATTCCCTAGCCAAGCTATTAAACAAATGTGTTCCTTCTTGGGTATCCTTAGCTTTTGTAATTGCCGCAGTGATAGAATCTATAGCATTATAGTTCTGCGAGAGAGCATTGCTTAAAAGCAACAAGACGAAAATATTTGTAAATAGAAGTCTGATCATATTCTCATTTCCTCCTAATTCAGTTTAATGATTGAATTGGTGCTTTGATAATACGTCGAAACAACTTAGAAGGTTTAAGCTTCACTAGCTAAAAACAAGGTTTCAAAACATGTTTTCAATTCGAATAGACTTAACAAAATATTACCCTTCTTTTTATCTATTTTTAAATATTAGAAAGGAATCAAAATCCTTACCAAACAAGAACAGTTGAACAATAAAAACACACCATATTATATCTTATTCATTCTTGGGTGCCTGCTGTATGTTAATACAGTTAGCTTCGACTATACCCTAGATGATAAAATTGTTATTACCCACAATCAATTTACCAAACAAGGATTTGCCGGAATATCAGATATTCTCTCAACAGACTTATTTGTTGGTTTTTACGGAAAGAAAAAAGATTTAGTTGCTGGCGGACGATACCGGCCATTATCTCTAATTACTTTTGCAATCGAATATGAACTATTCGGAGAAGTCCCTTCAATAAGTCACTTCTTCAACATGCTCCTAAATGCACTTACTGGACCTCTTCTTCTAGCAATCCTATTCAGATTATTCAAAACCGAGCAAAGAAAATGGCTACTATCAATGCCATTTGTTATTTGCCTTCTTTTTGTAGCCCACCCGCTTCACACAGAAGTAGTTGCCAATATTAAGGGTAGGGATGAAATTCTGTCGTTACTATTTTCATTTGGAACTCTATTTTACACCCTAAAGTTTCTTGAAGAAAGAAAAACGAAATATGCTATTATCTCATCTATCCTCTTCTTTCTAGCCTTTCTTTCAAAGGAAAACACGATCATTTTCCTAGCAATCATACCCCTCATAATATACTTTCTAACGAATAAGAGTATCAAGGAAAACTTCATTGCAATCTCACCATTATTTATTGTCGCGTTAGGATATATAATCTTTCGGTATCAATTACTAGGAAGTCCTAGTATGGGAGCTCATGGAGGATTGATGAATGATCCTTTTACGGGGGCTATACCTTCGGATAAGTATGCAACAATACTTTATACATTAGGGCTATACTTTAAACTCGTATTTATTCCCCACCCTCTAACACATGACTATTATCCTTTTCATATTCCAATAATAAGATGGAATGATGCAAGAGCATATATATCCCTTTTCACATATTGCTTTCTTCTAATTTTTACTTTAGCTGGAATCAGAAAAAAAAGCATTTACAGCCTTTCCATTTTAATATTCTTATCGGGACTTTCTCTTGCTTCGAACTTCATTTTTCCTATCGGAACGTTTATGAACGAGCGCTTTATGCATGTTGCCCTTCTTGGTGGTTGCATTGTAATTGCCCACTGGATTTTAAATATTTTACCCAAATACATAAAGGACCCAATACTTCAATCTAAAATACAAATTGGCATATTAGTAATTATCATGATTGGACTTTCAGGCAAAACAATAGCACGTAATTATGCCTGGGAATCAGATCATTCTCTATTTATGACAGATGTAGTTACTTCTCCCAATAGCGCAAAAGTAAATATGTCTGCTGGTGCCTCTATGATAGAATTAGCGAGAAACACAGAGGACCTTGAACAAAAAAGAATCGCAATTGATAAAGCCATAGGATATCTTGAGAGGTCTATCGAAATTTATCCTACATACAGTAATTCTTGGCTCTTGCATGGAAACGCCTTATATGAAATTGGCGACTATAAAGAAGCCGTTAAAAAATATGATTATGCTGCAGGTATTCACTTCAACTATGTTGATGCCCTCCAAAACCTAAAACATGTTGGAGAATTATGCACCTCAAATGGACAATATCAAGTAGCGCTAGACAGTTATAAAGCATTACTTAAGTTCTCGGACAATGAGGCCGATATATATAATCGAATAGGGCGGATTTATGGAGAAAAAATGCAGAATATAGACATGGCTCTGATATACTTTCAGCAAGGATTGAATAAGGAACCAAATAACAGAGGCTTGTTAGATAATATAGGGGTCGCCTATGGTATTAAAGGTGATAATGAAAATGCAATAATAATTTTCGAAAGAGTACTGAAACTTCGTCCAAATGATATAAAAGTACTTAGGAATTTAAGCGCCGTATACTTTCATTTAGGTGATCAAGAAAAGCACTTATATTACCTTAATTTAGTGAATCAGTTAGAAGTGAATTCAACTTCTTCTAACCAATAGAATCAATAATAATGCTGAATGATAAGAAGATTGCCGTTGTTTTTCCTGCATACAATGCCGAGAAAACCATTGCACAGACTTACAACGAAATCCCTTTAGATATTGTTGATGAAGTTATTCTTGTTGACGATTGCAGTAGCGATGACACGCTAAATGTTGCCAAATCGTTGGGGATAAAGCACATTGTTTCTCACGATTCGAATAAAGGATATGGAGGAAACCAAAAATCATGTTATAAAAAGGCACTGGCACTAGATGCTGATATAATAATTATGGTTCACCCCGATTATCAGTATACACCGAAACTAATTCTTTCCATGGCTAGTGTAATTGCCAATAATTTATACCCGTGCATTCTAGGCTCCAGAATACTCGGTAAAGGAGCACTTAAAGGAGGTATGCCTCTTTACAAATACATAGCTAATCGATTTCTCACCCTTTCTCAAAACATTTTAATGGGACAGAAATTATCAGAATACCATACTGGCTACAGAGCATTTTCACGAGAGGTATTGAAGAATATAAATTACGAAGCCAATTCGGATGATTTTGTTTTCGATAACCAAATGCTAGCTCAAATATTTTTTGCTGGTTATGAAATAGCTGAAATAACCTGTCCAACAAAATATTTTACAGATGCTTCATCTATAAACTTTAAAAGGAGTGTACAATACGGTATTGGGGTTCTAATCACTTCATTTTCATACTATCTCCAAAAAAGAAAATTAATTAATCGTGCAATTTTCAACAAGGCACCTTCCCTCTAGTATTTTACTAATGAAACAGTTATCACTAGTAGTCTCCTAATTGTTAATTACTCCCCTATTTTAGAGCATCTTTATTTAAACAGGGGGTTGCAGTTTCTTTATATTTGTAAGTATATGAGAGCTGCATATTTAATTATTACCATAATTTTCTCGGTTTTTCTTTCTCAAAATGTTTTTTCACAAGAGAATGAAGAGAACACGCCACCGCCTATCAAGGTAACGAAGGGGATATTGTCGAAGATGGTTGAAGACATAGACTATTGTATTCTTCAGGCCGAAAACATGAAACTTACCGAACATGCTACAGACGGTTATCCGAAAAACCTTGCTTTCGTTGTTAGTGATGTTTTTGAAATAAAAGACATGCCTAGGAAACTTAAAGGCTCAACACAGGATATGCTCGAAGAAGCATCGAGTAATAAAGAAGGTATCAAAATGGCTATTAGCTATAACCTGGACAAATTAGAAAAAGAGTCTACTCCAGAAGGTGTAAAGAAAGCTTATTTAATAAAACTACATAGACTTCAAAAAGGCTTAAAGGATTTAGAAAAAACTACTGTTAGATATGATGCGCATCACCATAAATCAAATTTATTAAGCTTTGGGGCTTCCTATATCGGCGAAGGATTTTCACCGCCATTAGTAATTAATCTAGACAAAACTGTTTCGCAATCAATAAGCGCTGGTCTCTATTTGAAAAAATTTAATGAATTCAAGGGAGTTGACACTATACTATTCAATGAGGGCTCGAAAGACACCATTCCAAAAGGCCTAGCAAAGCAGAATGAAACAAAGCATTTTAAATACACCAGCATTGGCGTTCGAGCATCGTTCCATTTAAATGGTGTTTTAACAAATATGTTAAAGTATGATATTAAAAAACTTGACTTGTACGCCACTCTAATTGCGGGAACTACTTTTTCAAAAGAGAAAGTTGGCGTTTTTTCAAGCATCCGTGACAGTTCAGCTACGGCAACAAAAAACGGGTTTAACCTTGGAGGAACAATCGGTGCTCGATATTTTATGGATAACAATATGGGATTCTTTCTAGAAGCGGGATATGAAAATATTGGCTTTATCAATATGGGCTTTACATATAGGTTTATTAAGGATGATAAAAAAGGCAAGAAAAAATAGACAATGAAAAGACTTATCAAATATTTCTTTCTATTTCTTATTATACATAGCACTAGCCTTACTTATGGCCAGAACAGTCTTTCCGTTACAAATGGTTCTGGCTGTGATCAAGTGGTAGCTACAATTACTTTCACCGCACCTGGTGCTACAAGTATTAAAATCAATTTAGGTGATGGCTTTGCACATACTAATTTATCTTCCACCACATTTTCCCATGTATATAACACAGCTGGGAATAAGACAATACAGCTTATTGTTGACAATACTGATACAACCGAGTTCTCTGATTTTATACACGTTTACGAAAGTCCGCAAGCGAATTTTACTCAAAGCACAAAAGTTGCATGTTCTAACGAAGAAGTGTTCTATTCAGACTCTACTATCATAGGGAGCGGTGAAATAGTTGAATGGGAATGGGTCTTTTCTAACGGAGTGTTAGACTCTGTTGAAAATCCAATACATCTCTATAAAGATCTCACCGGCAACTTTCCAATTAAATTAAGTGTGATTGATGAGAATGGATGTTCTGACTTTATTGAAGTTGATGACAACATTTTAATACAAGAGATACCAGAAGCCTTATTTTCTAGCGAAGCTAGAATAGATGAAAATAATATTTTCGTGCCGTTTATTGATTATGTAAATGAAAGTATTGATGCTGAAAGCATTCATTGGGACTTTGACGATCCGGCTTCAGGGGAGTTGAATACGAGTAACAAAGATTATCTGGAACACAAATTTAGCAAGGAAGGTATCTATGAAATTGAACTAATCGCTACGAACGAATTAGGTTGTACCGACACAATTGTACAAACAGATTCATTACGGCTTAAATTCAAGTTTGTAAATTTATTCACACCGAATGGAGATGGAATTAATGATGTTTTTGAAATTATCGAATATGGTGACTTACTAGCTCCTTTACAGCTATTCGTATTTAACAGATGGGGACAAACCGTCTTTAAATCGGGGGAGTATTACGAAAACAATTGGGACGGCATTGATATGAATGGCAATTTAGTAAGTGCCGGAACTTATTACTATTTGCTTAATTATGCAGGTATTACCACATGGACAGGCTGGGTTTTTATAAACTCAAGTACTGGTGCAGAATAGACATCTGTCTCATTCTATCTTCTCACGCCGCCTATTCTATTTCTTTCATACCTTTTTTATAAGTTTATTTATTATGTTTAAAATAATATAAAACAAGAAGGATTTTTTCTTAATCGGTAGGATATCTAAAAAAGGCTCAATATAAAAAGTTGTGTGTGGTGATCAGATATTTATCTTTGGCTGTATGGAAGAGGAGTCACTAAATGTTCTCAAGTTGATATTGCCAGAGTTTTTGGTTGATCATTTTGAGATTAAAAAGATTGATAAAATAGGA
>JABSPR010000008.1 GCA_013214975.1 Flavobacteriales bacterium | reverse complement strand
CAAGACTTATTTATCCCTCAATTTATTTGACAAACTTAACCCAAGTTATAAGTATATCATTAATTCGCCACTATTAATTAAACACGAAATGATGCCTTATTAACACAACAATATTACAGCGAAATCATTGATCTCAGGTTTCACTTAAAGTTGTCTACAGAAATAATAATAAAGAACCTTCTAACAAAAGGTTAGTCAGTTTCTTTAATCGCTTTTCTTCGTAGTGCCAAGCCATAGCTAAATTCAAAGGCTATATAATTTAATCTAAGACCAACATCCCCGTAACTTTCTCCTTCTATGTTCGAAAAAGTGTACGTCCCTTTCCCTATTAGTTTAGGAGTATAATTTACTTTAACATGAGCTTCAAAGGTAGAACCTGTTTTGTTAGAAATTTTACAGATACCAGCTTTTAAGAAATAACTCATAACCCATTTTTGGTATTCATCTGAATTCGTGGCATAAAAAAGCTGTTGAAGATTCGTAAATGCCCCGGTTGAATCCAATGTATATTCTTCCCGAAAGGTACTGGTAAAGGGATGGATGTAATTAAGGCTTGTACCACCATCTAATAGAAGTGATAAATTCTCTTTCGGCAGATTGACCCGACGTTGAATTGATAAGGGAAAGTAGACGTATTGAGATATTAAATCTCGAAGATTAGTATGTATTGTACTTTCGTACAACGTGTAAAAGTCAGGAACAACCACCTCATAAGCATAATGTCCTGGAATTTGCGCCCAATGCAAACCCAAATTAATTCCCCAATTCTGATTTCCCTTTTGAATGTATTCTATTCCAAAGTCATAACTAGGTGACGGGTTTGATTTTAGTATTCTTTGGTGGTCATGTTTTAACCATTTATAAAGCTTCCTTCCTCCTATTTCAGGGTGCCGAATTCTTATTTATTTAACTGAATTTATTACCAACTCACTTTCGATTGTACGGCTTGATGTTCGCCGATAATGTTGATAGTATGACTGTCTGGCAATACCAAATAATAGACATAACTCTCCTTTAGTCATGCGGTTATGCCTTTCCTGCAAGGTGCTTATTACTTGATACCGAGATTTTTTCTGATGGCTATATTGAACTGCTTTTCTGCAATATCTATCATTAGTTCATTGCCCTCTGCCTTGATCTCAGCCAACTGAAGTTTGTCCTCTAATTCTTTAACCTTAGCTTCCAGTTCTTTCCTGGTCTTTTCGAATTCCTTGTTATGCAATGGGTATAGCTTTGTCTTTACTTGTGCAAGTTCGCCTTTTTTAGGCAGCTCTCGATTTATATATCCCAATTGTCGCATCCAATTCATGATGTAGCCATGCTCCTTCCTTTGACCTGTATACTTGAACCACAACTCTGTTTTTGACAACTCTCCTGTAAGGTACTCTTGTATTATTGCATGTCGTTCATCCAAACTAAAGCCTGAACTAAACTTCACTTTTTCTTTCCTTGATTTTTTACGCATTTTTGTGCAAATTGTGTAACCATATTTCAGGACAAGACAGTTAATTGTATTGGATTTTTAATTACAATTATAAGTATTCAAACAACAAATTGGATTCAGTCAATAACAAACCCGAATAGCATTTATATCATTTTAGCAATAGGCCCCTTCTTAGGTTTAGTCGCTCTAATTTCTAAAAAGGATTACCTTCCTAAACCTTAACAGCATAACTTATATAGACATATATCCTATCTATATTTGCCACCAATAAATTGATTCTTTGAAACTTATTACCAATGAAAAAGATGCTCATAATATTCTAATGGATAATCAATTCGTTTTCAATTTCAGCACAGATATAGTTAATATTGAGTTCCCGAAAAAGCTGAACAACCCGTTTGCTCTCGATCCTCCGGAACTCGCAAAAATAGCTTCCGGAGAATTTCAAGATTTCATAGCCTCCGAATCGAAAAACTGGAATCACGATTTCGATACCCAAAAGGGCAAAATGTTTGGGGTTCTTGTTTTTCAACAACCGGATAACTCCTTGGGATATTTAGGAACCGTTTCGGGAAAACTTCAAGACCGAACCACATGTAATCAATTCGTTCCATCGGTTTTTGACGACTCCACAGACGACTATTACATTAACAAGGGAATGACCGAGTTAACAGAAATAGGCAAACAAATTATAAAGGCAGAAAATTATTCTGAAATAAATTCGCTAACAGAACACAGAAAACTAAAGTCGTTTGCTTTACAAAAGTGGTTATTTGAAAATTATACTTTTTCAAACATCACAGGAGAAGAGAAAAATATTCTTCAAATATTTAAAGATTCACACTATGGAAATCCCCCATCCGCGGCTGGTGAATGCGCCGCCCCAAAACTATTACACTACGCTTTTAAGCATCAGTTAAAGCCAATCGCGATGGCCGAATTTTGGTGGGGAAATCCTAAAAAAAATAAAGAAAGAGAACACAAGTTCTTCTATCCAGCGTGCGAAAACAAGTGTCGTCCGATATTGGAATACATGCTAAATGACAAAGATTTATTTGATCAAGTAAATATCGATAACTAAAGACCGAAGTTAAAACGACTCATAATCGATGAAACAAGCTTCCGAATATCGAGTATACTTAACTCAATTAGATTAACAATTTATATCAGGTATGGACGCACAAACTACTTTAGACCCGCAAGTTCTTAAGAATTCTGTTGAAGCATTACATAAAGATGGTTTTGTAATAATGGAGAGGCTCCTTTCGGAAGGGATGCGAAAACAGATGTTGGAAGTATCGTCGACGAAGTTGTCAAATTTGCTGAAAATTGCGAAGACAAAATACATAGGAATTGGAGCCGCAAATGGATTTATTGAAATTTGTCAAAGATCATTAGGTAGATGGGATGCTCAGATTACCGCAGAAGAATTTGGATACACTTCGGAACAGTTACCATGGTGGCCTATTGTAACTAACTTACTTGGCGACGATGCGCAACTTGATGGAAGTGGGATTATATCTTCAGAACCTAAAACCCCGTCACAAGAATGGCACATAGATTCTGAGCATAAATCGGCCGAACATCTTCCTTTACATGCTATTAACGTATTAATTGCCATGGAAGACATTTCGTTAGATATGGGTCCAACGGAATTTTCTCCTGGAACGCATCTTCTCTCTAACCATTTAAGTTCTACGTTATTAAAATCTGATGAGATGGTATATCAACATTCCACTACAACCCTTGAATCACTAGTTGCTGGAACCGATAACCCTGTACCGAAAGCATTGTATAAAGCAATACCAGCGGGGAGCGTGATAATGTTTGATGACCGCCTTTTTCATAGAGGAAAAGCAAATGAATCTGAAAAAGATAGACACGTAGTGTATTTCGGATACGGTAAAAAAGGCCATGTAAATATTTACTTCGATACCGAAAAGTCAATTTATGACGCGGCTTAATCCGTTCTTAGTTCAAGGCAGCCTTTAGACCTTTTAGTAACTGATCTATTTCTTCCATTGTATTGTAGTGTACGAAAGAAAGGCGGACAACACCAGTTTCTAAATCAATATTCATAGACCCCAGAGGTCTTACTCCGTAGAAGTTCCCATGACCAACCATTAATTTATGATCCGTTAGTTTGGTTGCCAATTCTAATACACTTTGGTTTTTAGGTAAGATAGAAATTGTGGCAGCTCTTTCTTCCGGATCCGAAGGGCCTATAATTCTTAAGTCGTCTCTTGATTTAAGAAAATCCATTAATGGATGCATTAACTCTTTTTCGTGATCGGCAAATAATTGATGGAGGTCTCTTCCCCTTTGAGCCGCATCGACTTTACTATCAAAGTGATGATTATGTACAGCATCAAAGTAAGTTGCCATTCCTGCAGCCGACGCAATTTGTGCATGGTCTGGACCAGCAGGAGTAATTTTATAATGGGCATAATCGCCATTAAAAGAATGCGATTGATTTGCCATTTTAGCCAAAATATCTTTCTGCGTGTACATCAAACCGAGATGTGGCCCCCAAGTCTTGTAAAGAGAAAAGAAATAAATATCTGGACCTAATTCTTTGAGATCAGGTAATCCATGCGGTGAATAAGAGACGCCATCCACTACAGATATAGCGCCTACTTTATGTGCCATATCCGATATTGTTCTAACTGGATTTATATGTGCTATTACATTTGAGCTATGTGGGAATGCGATCATTTTAGTTCGATCGGTAATTAACCCTTGTAGTTCATCCAAATCTAATTTCCCGGATTCTGAATCTACAGTCCATTCTTTTACCACAATACCAGTAGACGCCAACTTCCTCCACGATCCAGCATTTGCCTCATGGTCTTGGTTAGAAACTATTATTTCATCGCCCTCTTTCCAAAGTGGTCGTAGTGCATTTGCTAAGACATAAATATTTTGTGTAGTCGACGGACCGAAATTTATTTCTTCTTCATCTACATTTAAGTAAGCAGCCAGCTGAGTGTACGACTCATTCATCTTCACATCTGCTTCTAGTGAAGCTTTGAAAAGATAACATGGCTGAACTTTTGTCTTAGTGTAGAATTCCATTAGTCTATCTACCACTTGCTGACAGGTATAAGAACCACCAGCATTTTCAAAAAAAGACCATCCTTTTAACGATGGCTCTTTAAATGCCGGAAATTGCGATCGTATAAAATATGGATCTAACTTCATTTGTATTGGGGGTTTCATTTTAGGCAAGTTACTTTTTATAATATTATCTAGAATAGATAAATAAAGGATGATACTATCGAATTACTTAATAAATCTCTTTTTGTACTCTTTCAGATTTTCTCTAATCCATTGTGCATTTGAATAAATGCGTTCAAATTGATTTTCGTAGAAAGGATCATTAGAATAAATCCGTCTGGTTAATTCTTCCAATTCTTTTAGATTTTCCTCAAAATAACTATCTAAGAAATGGTTGGTAGATACTTCATGTAAGTAGTGAAAATAGCGCGCTAAAAAATCCTTGTTTGAGAATAAGGCTTTATTAATGGTAGGCGGAACTCGATCATGATCATAAGAAAATTCAGTAACCGATTTCCATCCTAAGCCGTCGTAACCAATCAGCTCTAGTTTGCCTTCTATTGAATTATAATAAAACCGTTGATTATGCCAACTCAGGTTATGGTAAGCTCCCATTAAATCTATAATCGCATAGTGGTAAGCCATTTTATCTATATCAAAGATATCTTCCACTGCACTTAATCCACACCTGAAATCATCTAACAAATGGATTCCCTCTTCAATTAATGCAGAGTTATTAAGACTTTTCTCATTAAACACTTTTAACGGTGCCCTTCGGCATACCTCAAACTTATCGGTATATACTATAGAGTCAATCCCGATCCAACCTTGACGATAGAATTTTTCTTCGATCGCAATTATTGGCCCTTTGGGTCTATCAAACCTTTTTAAAAGATGATCCGTGAAATGTTCTTCGAAAGCTCCAACAGTCTTTCGACCGTTAACCGAATATTCTACAATATCCATCTTCACAGAAAGGATATCTCTTTCTGCCAAAAGATCAAGATATATCCATTCGTGCAAGCCGTTCCTTATATGGATTGCGTGTAACGAAAATTTATTAGTACCGAGAACGAGCTTATCCTTTATCGTTCTTATTCTAAGTGAAGGCGGGTTTGTCTCGTAATGCGCCATACGATCTCCCTTAAGCCTTATCTTAACATTTACCTCCTCACCGTCTATAATAAGTAACGCTTTCACATATTTCTTGTGATTCACAGATGTTCTCTGATGTTCTAAAACGTCACTCTTAAGAGAGTCCAAATATTCGAAATCAGTCTTCCCAATTATTAAATCTAAAGAAGGTGCTGATGAAAATTGCGACAACAAAAAATGGTATGGACGTATTCTTAAGCCAGGCTTCAGAATAGATAGGAATCCATAACCGAGCAATAATACAATTGTAAATAGAATGGTTCTTTTACCTCCAAGACGCATGATTCAAATTAACAACAAGTATCTACCTTTTCATAATTGTGCACATAACATTGTCTATTAATAGATGTGAAATGATTTAACATTCTATTTCAAAATCTGTTGGAAAGAATTATATGCAACAGATTAACCGAACAGGTTTTGTAGCTAATTTCATGGAATGAATCCAGTTCTTAAAAACAAAAGATTCAATTAAGGTGAGATGAACAGAGATAAGCTATTCCTATTAGCCTTTATAGAAGGGTCTGCTGTGATGGCTCTTGAGCTCTTAGGTGCTAGATTGATTACTCCACTTTATGGCACATCGCTATTAATGTGGACCATCCTTTTATCCGTTACTCTTCTTGGCCTAGCAATTGGATACTTTATTGGAGGGTGGGTGTCGCAGAAAAAAACTAAGATAGACAACCTTCTTTGTGTGTTTTTCGCTATTGCATCTATAGGAATAGTATTGGCTCCTGTAATTGCAAAAAGCGCCTTATTAGCTACCTCTGATTTAGGATTATACATTGGTTGTTTTACGGCTGCATCTTTATTGATACTAATCCCTCTTGCGGCTTTGGGTTCAACTTCAGCAATTATTATTCGAGAAGTAAGTAAAAACAATTTATTAAGTGGAAAATCAGCAGGTTCAGTTTACGCCATATCAACGATTGGTGGAGTTTTCGCCACTTTTATTTTCGGCTTCGTTCTTATTCCAACATTTGGAGTAACAAAACCTTTAATGGGATTATCGTGGCTATTAATGTTAATATGCATATTGGGATTATCTTTCGATAAGAAACGAATTGTATCGTTCTCTCTAATTTTCATAATTGCCATTTGCTCCATTAAAATCATTCTTCCGAATAAGAGCAATAAGGAAATCCAATATGAAATGGATCTTTTAGAGGAAGGTTTAATGGGACAACTAAGAGTAGACCATGTGAGGCTTCCCGTTAACAACCAGCTATTACCAGTTAAAAGATTACTCGTAAATAATATTGCACAAACAATAGTTCGAAGTTATTCCGACAACACATCCCATTGGAGGTATATTCATTTAATGTCAATAATTGCAGGAGCAGCTGAACCAAGCTCTTCTGCTTTACTATGTGGGTTTGGCGCCGGAAGTATGGCCACAGAATTATCCAAACATGATTTCAAAGTGGATGCTATCGAGATTGATAGCAGACTAGAATCAATCGCGATAAGCCACTTTAATTTCAACTCTAATTGTAATTTTATTATCGATGATGCGAGACATTACATAAAAACCACAGAGAAAAAATATGATCTGATTGTTTTAGACTTATTAAAAGGTGAGTCTCAGCCTTCAAACATGTATACCGTTGAAAGCTTTACCGAGTTGAGACAAATACTAACTAATGATGGTTTGATAATAGTGAATTTCCAGGGGTCGTTAACAGGAGAAACAAATCCTTATTTGTCACTTTTTGGCACTATAGAGGCAGCGGGATTCTATGTAGAAAACTGGAGATCTAAGACGGATGACGGTGACATAATATTCATTGTTACAAATCCTGGTAAGAAATTAAGTCTAGATGAAAATCAAATTAACGAGTGCTGCAAAATGTTCTATCGAGATTTCAGAAACGGACAAATCACATCCCCCGACTCTAAAAATCATGAGATATTAGTAGACGATAAACCTAAGTTAGAACACCTTAACCAAGAAGTTGTATATGCATGGCGAGGAAGGGCTATGCGTACAGCTAAATCAATTATTGAGGCTGGATATGGGTTTGAGTGATTCATACAGATTTAAATTTACCGAAGAGCTTTACTTATCTTCTTTATTGAAATAAATAATAATTAATGCAAGAGAAAGAATACAAAATAGAAAGACACGACCTATCAGAAGACAAATCTTTAAAACCGTGGAGTGCTGCAGATGAATATCTTCTACAAACGTTCAATGAATTAGAAAAGAAACCTAAACATGTTGGCGTGTATCACGATCGATTTGGATACTTCGCTTGTCATCTAGAAGTAGATACTCTTACTCTTATCGTCGCAAATAAAAGTCAAGAAAAAGCTATTACAGCAAATACGGAGGCCAATAAATTACCGGTACCTAATTTCTCTAATCCTCTTTCACCTCTTAAAAAGAAGACTGATTTTGTGTTGATGAAAATTCCAAAATCACTTGGTCTGTTTCAACTTTTCTTGGAACATATCAGCAACAACTCTATGGTTAAGGTAAAAGTAACTTGTGCTTTTATGACCCGACATTTTAGTCCGAAGTATTTAAGTATCGCTGAAGAATATTTTGAAACTGTAGAGCAAAGTAGAGCTGTGAAAAAATCACGAATCTTGATTTTAAGCGGCAAGAAAAAAAGAACAAACAAACATGAGCTTACCACATCTCTTGATTACAAAGGACAATTATACAAGCAGTATCTAGGTGTATTTTCCTCTGATCATATTGACTACGCTACTCAGTTTTTCTTAGAGAATATCGAATTAAATAAAACAGATAAAAAGATATTGGACCTAGCATCTGGAAATGGAATTATTGGCATTGAAGCATCTAAACAACTACCCGAGGCAGAAGTTCATTTAATGGATGATGCCTATCTCGCAGTTGAATCAGCCAAACTAAATACTAAAAACAAAAAAATCCACCACCATTACAATAATGAGCTATCCATTTTTGACAAGGAGACTTTTGATTTAATTATAACCAACCCTCCTTTTCATTTCGAGCATGAGATTAATATTCAAATTACTCTTGAGCTTTTTAGAGGTTGCCATACTCGACTTAAAAAAGGTGGAAATTTGCAAATTGTTTCAAGCAAACATTTAAACTTTAAAGTACACTTGACGCCTCTTTTTTCTAACGTTAAAATTATTTCGGAAGACAAGAAGTTTGTCATTTATAAATGTATTAAATAGTATCCGAGAGTGTAAAGACATGAAGTTCTGTACTCATGGAACTAGCAAATATTTAACATGTTAAATCAACGAGTATCTCATTTATTCTTAATTACTCTAATCTTATCTTGCCTATGCTGCATTTCGGGCTGTAAAAAGGAAATTGAACATTCCTTAAATGTT
The DNA here is from genome assembly GCA_013214975.1 of Flavobacteriales bacterium. NCBI lineage: Bacteria > Pseudomonadati > Bacteroidota > Flavobacteriia > Flavobacteriales > Flavobacteriales bacterium. Next base: position 9,689 of record JABSPR010000008.1, on the reverse strand, counting down.
GATTATTCATTTTTTGTTGCTGGCCATGTGTATGGGAAACCGAAAATTAACAATCCAGGCGTTCACCCCCCATTCAAAAAGAAATTTCCTCTAATAAAAAATGATTCCCTAATTGCGTTTGGCGTCTTTACTGGTGATATAGTTATAAAAAGTACAGATGCTAATTGGGATGAAATTGATGCAGATATCGAAGAAATAGGAAAACAAATATATTTTGCTCCAGGAAATCACGACCTAACAGATCGCGAACTATATGAATCGCGGTATGGGAATACTTACTATAGCTTTGTTCATAACACCGACCTATTCATTGTTCTTGATTCGGGACTAGATGGTTGGGATATCAGTGGGGATCAACTTCAGTTTCTAAAAGGGATACTATCTACCATTACTCCCCATGTAGATCATGTTTTTGTCTTTTTTCACCACATGCTTTGGTGGAGTAACAACAACCAGTTTCGCAACATCAAACCGAACTCTCTCAAAGGACGAAAAGAAAAAATAAATTTTTGGGATGAAGTTGAGCCGTTATTTAGCAATCTACCTAACCAGGTACATTTAATTTGTGGAGATGTTGGGGCTAGGCTAGATCGTGCAGAATTTATGTATTATTCTTATAAGAATATAAACCTCATTGCCAGTGGAATGGGATTGGGATATCGAGACAACATCGTTATACTCGACATAAAAACTGACAAGACAATTGAATACCGATTAATTGCCTTAAATGGATTGAGTATAGATCGGTTAGGAAAACTTGAAGACTACAGATTGAGATAATTGATACCATGTTAATACGAGTGATCAGTCGTTTACTTGTACGTAATAAATAATCTGCATTTTAAAAAACATTCAGAAATAGAATCCTCGGTACGATAATTGTAAACTCACTACTTTTTACAGAAAACAAAGTAGAAATTTAGATTATTGCTGACCTTCTATAGTTTTCAATTACTGGAATTGAGTTTCAGGAAATTAAAAATTGGCCGTAATACACTAAATTTGTTTTTAAGAAATTATTCTAACATCTATTATTATGATTAAGCTTGCTATTTCCACCATCCTTTTATTCTCAGCAATTGGTGCTTTTGCACAAGATGGAACCCATAGAGATGGGAAAACTGTATTCACACAAACTTGCCTTATGTGTCACGGAGAGCTAGGTAATAAAGGCTTAGCTGGGGCCAAAGACCTCACTATTTCAACTATAAGTGATAGTTTGGCCACCGCAATAGTTCACGATGGTAAAGGTGCTATGATGGCATACGGGAAAATGCTTTCTGCAGAAGAACTAAAGAATGTAGTAAGGTACATTAAGACTTTACGAGCCCCTAAGACAGAAGACTAACCTAGTTCGTCAACTGCTCTCTTCGCCTGATCAATAGCCGCATAGAGATATGCGGTAACGGTTGAATCAGAATTTGCTACTGTAATTCTACCAAACTTCTTACGACCTAATTTTGCCATTTCCGGCATATCCGAATCATACAAATGATATCCATAGTGAGCATAACCATGTGCCCATCTATTTACAGTGATTCCTGAAATATCTCTATTTGCATCAAATCCAGCAGATCCCAACATTCCGTTTAAATGTTGTTTCACTTCCGTTTCGTAATCACTAAATTTCAACCCAAGCATTTTATAACGAGCTTCTTTAAATTGATCTACAGGTGCTGACTGAGGTTTATCACCTAACGGACAACTTATCATTTGCAAAATAACAGATTCATCTGGACCAGCTGTACAGTTATAACCACCCAGGCTTACCGGAAAATCCATCATGATCTGCTGATGCATGTTACCTGGACAAACGGCATGACCAATTCCTAATTCTTTAAATGCCTTCCAGTTTTTAAGCATTACCGAAGTATATACCAATGGAATTTTTACGTTTCTTTTTAATGCGGCATTTTGTATTTCAGGTAATCCAGGAACAAGATGAGGAATCATCATGTTATAACATGCCATTACTACACCCTTCCCTTTTACTTGATAAGACTTACCATCATTGATATAATTTACAAATACTTCACTTGCACTATTCGGATCGCCATCGTGTCTTACATTAACAACAGTACTATTTAATCGAACACGCACCGTATTACTCGATTTATCCAATTCATCATATTTGAATCTAGCCAACAACATGTCTTCTGGCGTTTTTGCGCTTGCTACAGCCGGTATCATTTTCTTCAATAACATTCGAGCAATAGTAGCATTACCATCCGGAAAATGGTAAATAGGATCATCACTATCGTCTAAAATAAACCCATCATACTTCAAAAATTCTTTGTAATCTTTTTTACCATATATACTTTTAAGATCCTTTACATCTAGACCTAACACACCTGAATAAAGTGCTTCTTCGATTGTTAAGACATCGGCTCCAACTCCTTGCATGTCGTTGCAAGAAACTCTCGCCATTTGCAATACTTTAGGATCTGTAACTCCCAATGTGTCTTTCAAATAATCGTAATAAGAATGAGTAGAAATGTACTCGTACAAATCTTGTCCCTTAGTATCTATGTCGTAAATACCATGAGTAACTACTTTTAGTAATTGCTTTTTACCTTCCTCGCTTAATGGCGTTTGCGCCACAGCATCCTCAACATCCATATCCGGTCGTAACAAACCTTCAACATAAAAAGGATTATCACAAAATGGATGTTTTACCACTTTGTCCTCACCAAACATTTCTTTGTTGAAATATGTAGCTGAACTTAAATCATGCTTTTTATGAAACTCTCTGTCATAATACGCGGTGTCAAACTTTTTAATGTCTATGCCTAATTCTTCAATAAGCCCCATTGCATTGTCGCTATATACTTGCGGACTTTGAATAACTTGAGAACCGCCATAGCCAATTCTAGTTACCCCATCTACAGTATGTTCTACCCTTCTTGCATGACCACCAAAATCATCGTGATTTTCAATAATTAAGACCTTCTTATCTGCACCATGTTTCTTTTGGAAAAAATATGCAGCAGACAACCCAGAGATACCGCCACCAACAACTATTAGATCGTATTCTTCTTTTAATTCATTAGTTGGACCCCAATCAGACTTTCCACCCCATGCTCTACTATGGGCATGTGTATTAGAACCTTCATGGCTTCCTCTTAAGCCAGTTAAAGATGGAGGATAATAAAGCGGATCCAGTTTATCCAAAACGTTTTCACTCGATGCTCCAAATGGTAGCATGGTAGCACCCGCAGCCATTAACGTACCATTAATAAAATCTCTTCTGGTTATTTTACTCATTGCCTTATTTATTAACTCTCTCTAAATATTCAATAATAGTCGTTAATCTTTCTTGGGTATTTTCAGCTCGAATAGCTACAAATTGCATACCACTATCCAGAATCTTAACCCATTAAAAATCGATATAATGTCTAAGGTAATATTTCAAAACGGAAGAACATAGGAGCAAACCTTTTTCTGGCTGATTAAAGCCTAACGGATAAGATACATTTTACCAAAGCCATCTATAAAACCTTGATCGGCTTCAGATTCTCGATGATCGATGGAATCATCATTTATGGAACTCACCACGTGATATAAGTATAAACCATTGCCTAATTTGTTCCCAAACATGTCTGTTCCATCCCAAACATACTCAGACATATTACGACCAATTCGGATTGGACCAAATTCATCTTGTTCTATCTCTTTAACCACAGTACCCGAAATGGAAAGAATCTGAATTCGGAAAGTTGTTGGGATTTCGGATCCAGTTAAAGTAAAAACAAAGCGAGTAGCCGTTGTAAAAGGATTTGGGTAATTAAGCACCTGAGTTATTGTAGATCTATTCACTACTTCGAAATCTATTGAGTAATCTATTGCCCCGCTAGAGTTAAGCGATTTATCTGTGGCTTGTATCAATAAAGTATAATCGCCATCTTTTGCTAAAACTGGATTGTAAATAATCTCTGCACTATTATTAGGCATTTGAGCAGGAATAAACTGAATTGACGAGTTTTCTTGACTTCCAAAATAGACTCTTTTTTGTGCGCCTGAAGGGTCTGTTAGATAAAGAGCAAAATTAGAAGTATCGTCGAGAGCTAGAAATATATTTTCATCAGTTAATTTCACCTCTATAGTTGGTTTTGCAGAGACAATCTCTCCATTTAAAATATGAATGCCATCAAATGTAACATCGAGTACAGGGTTGGTTGCATCACGCTTTATGAAAAATGGTATTTCGGCAATATTGTTAAAATGAAACTGCTCCAATTGGTCGTTATCCGGGTTTGCCTCAATCCAAAACAGGTTTACTCCTTGCATCCCAATTGTATTTACTTTCATATATATAGTCAAGGTATCATTTGCTGCAACAGGTAAAACTCTTCTATCGAATGATGAAAGAATATTTCTACTCTCATCCATAACCCAATATCGAATTAGCACGCTATCCATATCTACTTCGCTAACATTTTCTAACATTATTGAAATTGAAAGACTATCTCCTTCAAGAATTGTATCCCCATTAAATGCATAACCTCGTGCAGGATTAAGAGCTAATTCTGGCACTCCTTCATAAATCACTTGCCAATAATTCATTTGCCCTGGTGTTCTATACACCTCATCAATCATATGAACCCGCATTTTCAAATATGGATAAATTGCCACATCAACTATATCTCCTAGATTTAGCACATTATTCGTATTCGCATCTATTGTAATTCCAAGATTAGTTTCCGTTCCATCCAGCTTTACTCCAATTAATTCTAAATTCACTTCATCCTCAAAAATTGGATCTATCGAAAACTGCCTCCAATGTAAAGACCCCCAACTTTTCGCCGGACCAATTAATTCTGAAGTAATAAAACCACTATTCCAATGTGTTTTACATTCTGCTTCCAATTGTATCAAGTCTGTTACACTACTACCAACACTTTCTAAAGCACCTCCAATCAAAGTGTCTTTAGTTCCGAAAATTATATAAGGTGTGTTATCATCCAAATCCCGAATATTTGCTGAGCCTATAGATTCAAATGCTTGATACATGCTCTCACTAAAAGTTGAAGCAGTATGCAGCCCGTCAGTATAGACTAATACTTTTTGTCCGGAAGCAATTCCATTAGTCAATAAATGTTCTAGTGTATCAATGCTAACCTGAGCAACAAAATGAAAGTCGAAGGCATATAATTCTCGGTCTGGAGCGCAGTGCACATTCCCTAATTGTCCGAATCCAGCTCCTACATGGTAACTTGGAATAGGCTCGCAAGAAAGCGTATCAAAAATAACAACCGACATTCCGTTTCCATCATTACATGAGTATACATGCATTTGGCTCCCGTTAATATTATAATAGATATCGTCGTACGCCACATCTGTGTATACAGGATTATACCATCCCGTCTGAACACTAATAGCCTTTAGATCGTCAACAAAAGTAAATTTATTCAGATCCATATCTAGGCTAACGAATTGATAAACATCCCTTTTAAACTGAGCTAACTTTTTCTGTGACCATCCATTTCTATCAACTATATATTGAATAGAGTTAGTTTTCCATTCATAAGAACCACTATAGATTGAATCTTGACTCACTCGCCAAAAATATACTGCGCTATCGCCAAGAGGAAGGGTGTAATCCCAAGTAATTAACCCACCTGACCCCGTAAAAATATGTGTAGATTTAAACGGACTATCAAAAGATTCGGTCGTATCAATTTCCAATAAATAATTTTTTATGCTAGAAAACGGATTAGCTGTAGATGCTTTAAAGGTTATTGTTTCTTCAGGAACAATAGCAAATGGGTAAGGATATATTGGTGTTACACCATTTGATATTATATTCAATAAAAAGATGGTAGAATTGTTCGTCTCGTCTAACTCTTCGATCTCGCTATATGTATCTACTGAAATTGCAAATGAATTAAAACCATACCCCTTTTCGTTATCAACTGGAAATTTAAAACTAAGAGTGTCTTTAAAAGCTGGACATTTCACATAAACGAATCGATTATCTTGATCGGCAACAAACGGGAAAGATCTATTCACCTCAACAAACATAGAATCATTAATTGCCATCCCGGTATTTGTAACTATTACATTTAGCGTGAAGGAATCCAAATCCGATGTAACAATACTTGGTTCAGAATAAACAGTTAAAGCACTTACGGAAAAATCGGGTTTTGACTTGGAGTTAATAATCATTGCGGGATCTCCATGTAAAGTCATGTATTGACAAATATTTTTTATTCTTTGATTATTTACAATTTGAATATCCTCAATTGATTGTTGAATAATCTTACCAATCGGCTTGCCATACAAGCTTCCAGCCATATTACTTATCCATGCATTAGAGTATTGATGTAAATCACTTGGAACCCCTAGTGATACTGAAGCGATATATGCAATTGCTCCTTTATCTTGCGCTATAATATATTCCTCACTCGAACTAAAACCAGTCGTATGAATGTTCCCATTGAAACACGAGTTTGACAAGATTACAGGATATTTACCTTGATTCTCAAAAGTCGCTACTTCGTCGACACCTTGATCGAAACCATTGGTAGAGCCATGGCCAAAGAATGTCATTAATGAAACGCCATTATCTATAATATCCTTTATCTCATCTGATGTATTAATCTGAATAGGATCCGAAGACGTTTTTAAAAATGTGGTAACAAATCCACCAAAAAAAGGCTGCTCTAATTTCTGCTCATAAGTACTCAAATAAGATTTGTAAAGAAATTGCTCATTGGCACTGGTACCACCCCCAAAATGCAGAACTTTTTTCTGCCACTCTTCATTGGAGCTACTTGCGATTTCATAATCAATTATTTTGTCTGTAAAAAAACCAACCTGAGTAGAATTAGATGCGCTTAATCTCCCTGTTGCAACTTCTGGTTTATACAATAAACCATTTATTCCAGAAGTAAACATCGCATCAGAAGGTGGATTACCAATGGAAGGAACTAATACTCTCTGAAACTGCGTTGGATCAGTTCTCGTTTTTTCAGCGGAAATCGACTTCCCAACTAAAAACAAATATTCGGGATTAGACGTCCATGTAGTCATCAGATGGCGAATAAAATTCCGAATAGCCAAAGGGTGCTTTTCAATGCCATAAGCATATTGATTATAAAGTTCATCTACATTAACTACCAGAGTATTAAAACCTCCTCCAGGCAATGAACTTCTGTATATAGAGTGAATATTTGAGGCAGTCAATAGATCCGAATGCGTAACTATTATGTAAGCCGAATCAATTGGGGCGTTTTCATAATCAGCAAACTTACCTGTGGGCGTTGCGAGTTCCAATATATCTATGTCTATTATCTCATTCTCCGATAACAAAATACACTCCTTATCTTGCCCAGTATTTGGAACAAGTGCTGCAAGACTTGTACCCGAAACAACAGTATTAATTCTTGTATTGTCTGAAATATTATAGAGATATACGTTCCCTGAATTCACGAAATTTGAAAAGGTTAAATAGCTCTTCGATTCCAAAGGATTCTCAGGTATGCTCATCTCAAATAAAGAAGTTCCTAATAAGTCCAACGTAACTGGATACACTACTTCAATGCTTTCGAGAGCATTCCTGTCAGCCGATGCAACAAGATCATTTATGCTAGAGAAAGTAAAGTCCATTGTTGGCTCTATGAGATCTGAAACCGGAATATTATAGCTTAAAGAATTGGATACATAACCTTTGTAATAAATATCTTCGCTCTCATTTCCAAATTCTATATTAAGATGATGATCATCTGCAGATTCGAATGAAAAATCTGTTGACTGCCCAACAATAACAATATTTATAGTCGCATCAGCTCCGGCTAAATCAACATTATTAATGTCTAAACTTCGCGTAATTGTTTGTCCAATTTTAAAATCTGTATCGAACCAACCTTCTGCCTGGTCGTAGTTGGCATCTGTAGAAGCGTAACTTGATGTTTCACCAGAATAGTAGGTTGAATTATAGTATACTTTTTCTCTCTTTATAACAGATGTAACTGGATTAAACGAAGCAAAAGCCGTGTTTGTCTCAATATTCATTCTAGAATTTGAAGTAGACGTATTCCAAGTTAAAAAGTAGATAGCAGTATCGTTTATCAGGCTGTACTCTTTGTCTGTATGTTCGCTTGGAGATATATACATACCTTCATCGAAGGAGCCATCGTTCTTTTCTCCATAGAACTCGATGTAATCGGTTAGGTTAAAGACGCCATCCCCTTCCCCTTTTATGTGAATCCCTATTTCCACCCCCTTGTTAAAGAGTTGAATATTCCTTGGATCCATTGAAAAAACAGGAACTCCAGCGCTGTTTAGCGTAGCATAAGAAACACGATAAACTCCTGTTTCTGGTACTTTTATTTTGTAATAAGTAAGGTCTTCGCTGTATTCAATCCACTCGTTTCCGAAGTTCTGAGCATAGGTCTGAACTGTAAATAATAAAAGTATCCATGTACAATTAAGCCATTTCACTAAGAGCGCTTATTAATATTAAGTTTTAAAGAAAATACGTTAGAATATGGTGCTATAGTTACACCTCCTACATTTGTTAACGCATAATCGATAGTAAGGTTTTTCATTTTAATCCCTACGCCAATATTGGGCTGCGCTTTGGTTTTTGTGATATCGTCAAAATCTCGATAACTCTGGATCTGGCCAATTCCTGCTCTAACATAAACAAGATCATGATATCCTAATTCAATTCCGGCATGAGGTGAGATACTGGAAAAGTTAGATTTTACCACGGTGTTCCGTTTCCCATCAAATGTAAAATCCACATCTATCTCTGGAGTTAAAACAAACTCTTTTCCCAATTTAACGTCTCTTGCAATTCCCCAAATCATTTTAGGTAAAGTAACCTCAATAGAGTTTTCAGGCACCTCGTTACTTGTAGCAAGTAATATTTGTTGTTCCGCATCTGTAAAGGAGAAACTCCAAGCATTAAAAGTTGAAGTGACATCCCGAACCATAACAGCCAGATTCCACTTCTTCGTTTTATATTGAACCCCTGCATCCAAACCAAAGCCCCATGCTTTAGCAAAGCTTCCTACTTTTCGATATATCACTTTTATGGTTCCGCCATAGTTAAGTCCTTTTACTTTGGATTTACGGGCATAGCTAAACATGTAAGCATTGTCGGCAGCCGAAAACCATTTAATCTTATCATAGTTGATATTGCCTTCCGAATCTATTAATTCCAACGTATTGGGGATTTTATCTACTCCAGCACGAATAAAGGAGAATCCTACCGCACTATTACTATCCAGTTTTGAGGCGATAGCACCATAATCGTACTTTACCATGCCTTGAAAATACTCCGAATGCATAAGGGCAATCTGAATATCTGAATTAACACCTAATAAACCGGCCGGGTTCCAATATCCAGCTGTAACATCATTTGTTTTAGCAACAAAAGCATTTGACATCCCTAAGCCAGAAGCTCCAACTCCAATTGCTAAGAACTCATTACTATATGTTCGAACTTCCGCATTGCCAGAGCTCGTAACACCAAATATTAAAGCGAAAATCGAAATACAAACAAGAAGATTCTTTAGAATAAATTTCACTTTAGTTTTTTACAATCCTCTTTTAAAAATCATTTACAAACTTTTCTGTAAACGATCTACTACTTGTTAATATTACAATGTGTTGCATCCATAAACAGAACTTCATCATAACAAATATCATCATTTAAATAATTCTTCCTGCTATTGCTATAG
>JABSPR010000007.1 GCA_013214975.1 Flavobacteriales bacterium | reverse complement strand
CATTTTTATAAGCTAAGATTTCACTTTCCAATGCATTCAGGTTCTTATCAAAAAGCTTAGCTAATGAATTTATCATGCTTTAAAGTTTTCTATTCGGTTAATAAAGTTTCTCAGATCGTCTTTCACCTTATCTGATAGTTTGTTTTTCTCAATCCATCCATGAACTTCTGTGCAATAATCCATTGTCATGTATTTAGCTGTTTCAGTAAAAGGCATTAGAAACCCATCCACAACAAATTTATCTTCTCCACAACTAAGTACCGACATTGTTTTTCCTTTCCATTTCCGTCCCACATCTTTATGTGTTGTGAACAGATCGTAAAGTCGATCGAAAAATGTTTTCATAGGTGCCGACATTGTATACCAATACACAGGTGTTGCGAATATGATATGATCATACTCGTTGGCTATTTTCTCGCAAATTGGAATAAAGTCATCATTTGCGTTTTTATAATCGTAATCGAAATAAGCGATGTTTTTACCGGTAAGGTCTATCACGTCAATGTCCCCTTCAGAGGCTATAAAGTCTACAAGCTTTCTTGTTTCACCAGTACTTCGTGAACTGGCCATTACTATTACAGTCTTCATTTTTATTCTCCTTCAAATTCTACAATGCTGTACGTCTTGAATCCTTTTTGCTCTAGCTTCTTTCTACCGCCTATTTCAGGGAGTTCTATTACAAATGCAATTTCCTCAATTTTGCCGCCATTGTTTGTAATTAATTCTGCTGCTGCTAAAGATGTACCTCCAGTTGCAAGCAGATCGTCAATAACTAATATTTTTTGTCCGGGTTCAACAGCATCCGTATGAATTTCTAGAGTATCGGTTCCGTACTCTAAGTCATAAGTAATTGAATTTGTTTTGTAGGGTAGTTTCCCTTTTTTTCGGACTAAAATGCAACCTGTATTTAGTTCATTTGCAATTACGCCTGCCAAAATAAATCCTCTGGCCTCAATTCCAGCAACGGCATCTATACCTCGTCCTTTATATCTATCCACGAGATTGTTTACGACCTGTTTTAAGCCATCTTTATCTTGAAAAAGAGTTGTTACGTCTCTAAATAGTATTCCTTTTTTAGGGAAATCAGGTATTGTCCTGATTTTCTTTTTTATTTCTTCCATTTAACTTTAATCTATTACCATAATCGGAAGTTCTGGTGCACATGCAAAGTCGTGAGTATTGTCTTTTCTAAACATCCCATCGATAAAGTGATACTCTCGACGAATTAAAACGAGCAAATCATTGTCGCCTTTAAGATTCAGATAATAGTTAATTCCTTTACTAACTGTAGATCTCCTTATCTTTTTAAAAGAGTGCTTAATCTCTTCAAATAGATGACTTTCGCTTCTCATTTCTCATTGCTGCTCTCCAGAACTTTTCTTGTCATTCGTTTAAATATGTGCTATTCGAACTTCAGAATCAAATTCTTTTGCGATTGAAGTTAACAATAATAAGGATTTTCTGTTCTTAATTGGTCTTAAATCACTTGCCCACATAATGATATTGATGGGTTTTGTTTTAAAGTTTCCTGGAATTATTAGTAAAGTATGATCTGTAGAAGCCATCACATCTGTAGTGTTGCTTCCAATCAATATTCTTTTCAAACCGGTTACTCCTTTAGTTCCCATAATAAGAAGTTCAGGACTCGTTTCTTTGCCTATTTGTTGAATGGTTTGCAATAGCTCACCACAGAAAGCATAATTCCCAATAGGGTTATTATAGTTCTCTGTTATTGCAATTTGAATTCTTTTTTCTATCATTTTGGTGATAGTCTCTTTGGTGGCCAATTTATCTTCAATTAGATCATTCTTTTTATAGGCATATAAACAGTTAACACGAAAGTTCATTTTTTCTGCGAACTGAAATGCATACTTCAATGCGTTTAAAGAAGTGTCTGGAAAATCAATAGGAATTAAAATAGACTTCATTTAGAAGTAACAGATGAGAAGATTGATGCGTAATCTGCTCATCCATATCTAGTTATGCCTGATATGTGAAAAGTGGATACTATTTAATCTAAAATATTCACTGCGCTAGTATATTGAAATAAATTATAGCTGTAAATATGAATTAGGAGGGTAGGTATTATTAAATGGGGAGAATGTAGGTACTAACGTTGAGTGTCGATTTTACTCATGAAATATGAGATTCGAAGTTAAGATCACTTAGCAATTCGAACAGGTTCTTTAAGCCAATCTTCCGCATCACTATCTTTTTCGAAAAATCGATATTCATATTTTGGTTGCGTTACATATTTGAAATACCAGTTAGATAGTAATTTCGGAAAGAAAGAAGAAATTACAATTGCCAATTTCGTGATTTTAAAATCATTTTCGGCAAATATATCTGTATGTCGAGCTTCTTTAGTCATACTCATGCCTTTCCCTACCACAGCAATTACGGGTAGATATTCACCATGTTTTGTGAAATCATCGAACATGTCTCTCATGCCGTGTAAATCTTCTAATGTTACAATATGTCGATCTTTTAATCTAATGTCGACTACGTTGTCATCTCTTAGGATGAGTCGAACCCCATCTTTTTTTGAAGTGCTATTTATTTCTGTATTGTCCATCTCAGCCCTATAGAAATACAAATATATAAAAGTTAATCCCAGGTGAGAACGGGATAGTGGTCAAACTGTTAATATTAAACTGTTTTGTGAATGATTCATTTGTAATAAAAGAATAGTTTTACAACACCATGATTAATTGTGAGTGAAGTGTTTTCTATTTATTCTACTTTGTGCGGTTTCCACATTCTGTGGCGGGCAGGAATTAACAATTAAAAAAGCGACTGATGCTTTTGATAGAGGAAAGTATACCATATCTGCCTACCTCGCTTCACAGGTATTAAATGCCTATCCCAAAAGCGAGAAAGCCTATTTTATTCGAAGTCAGTCTAATTTAAGAATGAATAATTTAAAAGAAGCTCAAGATGATATTAAGAGCGCTCTTAAATTGAATCCTCTATACATAGAGGCGTTGGCTTTAAATGGTTATATACTATCATATCAGGGAAAGTATATTGATGCACGAAAACAATTTGACGATATTCTGGAACTTGAAAAAGATTATTCGGATGCTTATGTTGGAATTGGCGAAATATATCATTTGGAGGAAAAACCACAATATGCTATTCAAAGTTATTTGGAAGCTATATCGGTTGACCCCAATAATGTGCTTTCATATTTCAAGTTAAGTGAAATTTACTTTGAGGATGATAATTACAACACATCTATAGAGTATGTTAACAAGGTAATTGAGAAACAGCCAAATTTGGTAATTGCTTTGTTATTAAGGGCGAATAATTATTTTAATTTGGGTCAATATAAAATTGCCCTTTTAGATCTAAATCGGTTACTTGAATTAAATAATGCGCACGAAGAAGCACTTTATTATAGAGGCGTAGCAAATCTTCAATTGGGAAAGTTTTACGGAGCAAAACATGATTTAACAAAAGCGGTGTCGTTAGATGAGAACAATCCATTCTACTTACATTATCAAGGTATTGCTCAAAGTGAATTGGGTGAATTTAGTAATGCTATTTTGTCTTATAATTCGGCATTAAAGAATAAATATAGTAGTCTTCTAATCTATTATGATAGAGCGATCGCATATTACAATGTTGGAAGAATGGTAGATGCCGATCGCGATTGTACAAAGCTAATTAACAGCAGGGGGCTGTTGGAATCCGAAAATATGGTTTATGAGTTACGTGGCGATATTAGAATAGAGATGAAAAAACCAGGTCTAGGATGCGATGATTTTAAAATTGCCTTAGCCAAAGGTTGTTCTACTTGTGAGTCTAAATTTGAAAAGTATTGCTCCACGTTAGATTAATAGAATTTCCTATATAATCTAATTTGCATTTTTTTACATCGGATGGATTCGATCGTTTATCTATTAATAATTATCCTTTATCGAAATTAATCACAGATTCTCTTAAGTGTTCGTAATATCATACAACGAAAACAGATATATGCGAATTATTAAGATGGAGTTGAATAAGAAAATCCTTAAACAAATTAGAAAGGCAATAAACATTGTATTGCTGATAATGATTTTAGGGATGGTATTTGTCTTGAAGAATTATGCATCAAATGATAATAACTCTTACACTGTTAATCATAGAAATAGTAATATTTCCTTGTGCTTTGACTATCCTTGTAACTTAAATAATATTAGCTCGCTTTATTTATTGGAAGTCAAAAATAATTAATTTGACCTACTTCAGTGTAAGTAGATAAAGGAGGAGATGTAATCATTTCCTCCTTTTTCATTTACATTAAAATGGATGTTTGTTAAAATTGATTCATTACCTTAACATGTAATATAATCCCTGAATATTACAGAAAGAAAGAATTGTTTTTGCCGTAATTACCACCTGGGCAATGCTTTAGGGTTTTTGTTATGATCCTGTTTTATTTCAGAGTAACAAGTGTGCCTGTAAGAAATTGTCTTTTTTTAATAAAATGGGTTAAATCACATTGATTGATGTGTATCAATAAATGAGAATGTAAGATTTTTAGCATTACTTTTTTAGCTATCCTGCGTATACTGACCGTATTACGTCATTTTGAATTGTAAAAGGGAAGAAATAGATGCAAAAGTTTGATTCTATATTGTTGGTTGATGATGATTCAATTTCAATTTATTTAGCGAGGTATTTTATTGAAGGTATTAACCTGGCAAAAAAGATTAGTGAAGTTTATAATGGTAAGCAAGCTTTAGAATTTCTAAAGACCAATAAAGTTGATTTGATCCTATTGGATATAAGCATGCCGGTAATGGATGGTTTTGGCTTTCTTGAAGAGGCTCAAAGAACAAACCTTTGTCCTGATACCCCTATAGTAATACTAACCTCTTCCAATGATAAGATAGATATAGATAGGGCTAAGGATTTTAATGAAATAATGGGGTATATAGTAAAACCTCTAACCAGTAATAAATTGGAAGGCGTATTTACAAAATATTTTAAAACGTATGTTTCGTCTCAATAGGGTGTCTTATAATTTATTTGTTTTTTTTTACGTTGTAATTATTATAGAATAATTAGTGAATTAGGTCAAGTCCAAAACAATAGAAAAGATTAGCTCCTTCGATTAGAAGGAGCTTTTCATTTGTCCTATTTGAAAAAGGGTAAATCCCCAACCTTATATTCGATACTTTTGAATACAAATTTACACGTATGATAAAATTTCTTTGCCCAATATATCTTGTTCTAATTATAGTGACGACAGGGATTGGTTCTCTAAAAGCTCAAGAGCTAAATTCTTCTCAGATTCAAATGCGCCTACAAAAGCTAAATGTATTAGCCAGCGTTATGTATCTGGCTGCACATCCAGACGATGAAAACACAAGAGTAATTTCCTACATGGCAAACCATGTAAAAGCGAGAACATCATATTTATCGCTAACTAGGGGAGATGGAGGACAAAATCTTATAGGTTCTGAGAAGGGTGCCTTGATGGGTATTCTAAGAACAAATGAACTTCTCGGTGCCCGGAATATTGATGGAGGAGAACAATGTTTTACCCGTGCAGTAGATTTCGGATACTCAAAGAATCCAGAAGAAACATTTACTAAGTGGGATAAAAATGAAATTTTAAGTGACGTAGTATGGGCTATAAGGCGTCTTAAGCCAGATGTTATTATTACTCGTTTTTCAATGAGTTATAAATCAGGACATGGTCATCATTCAGCTTCTGCTATTCTTGCTGATCTTGCGTTTGACGCGTCTGGAAATAGAGAAGAATTTGCAGATCAGCTTAAGTATACACAGGTATGGCAGCCACATCGTATGTTTTTTAACAACAGTACCTGGTGGGATAAAGAGTTAGAAGAAACCGCAAAGACTAATAAAGATTATACAACAGTTAATTCAGGGATTTATGATCCCTTATTGGGGGCGTCATATGCTGATATAGCCTCGGAAAGTAGAAGCATGCACAAGAGTCAAGGTTTTGGTGACTCTAAGGAAAGAGGAGAGTCGATTGAATATTTGCAATTAATAAAAGGAGAAGGTATAGAGGATGATGTATTTGATGGAATTGATATCACATGGGGAAGAGTAGATGGAGGTGCTGAAATTCAAAAATATGTTGAAGAAGCAATCAGAAAGTTTAACCCTGAAGACCCTTCGTTAATAGTTCCTGATTTATTGCAAGCATATTCTCTTATAATAAAGTTGAAAGATCAATACTGGAAGGGTGTTAAAACGAAAGAAATTAAAAAGTTGATTTTGGCTTGCTCAGGGATTTATATAGAATCAAACGCAGATTATTATAGTGAGGGCATAGGAAATGAAATTGGATTGACTTCTTCAATTGTAGTGAGATCTGGTGTGAGGACAATAATGAAATCACTTCAAATAGGGTTAAAGGATACTTTAATTAATGCTGATTTGGAGTATAATAAGATGACTAATTATGTTAATAAGGCTATTGTTCCTGTGTTGCCTAACACAAATGCATATTGGTTAGAAGGAGACTTTGAAGGGATTTACAAAGTAGAAAATCAGCTTTCTATTGGGTTGCCTACAAATGAACCTACTTTAAAAGTTGGATATGTATTAGAGATTGAAGGAGTAGAAATATCTTTTTCGGTTCCATTAAAATATTGGTGGAACGACTTAGTGAATGGCGAAATGTATCGTCCGTTTTTTTCTATGCCAAGTGTTACTGCTAATCTCGATAACGACGTATTCATCTTTGCTTCAGAAGAAACGAAGAAAGTTTCAATTAACATCAAAAGCCATACGGATAATGTTAAAGGAGAAGTTAAAGTTCACGTAGGTACTGGATGGGGTATTAGTAATTCAGTAGGCTCTTACAGTATAGAAAGCAAAGGAGGCGAACAGCAGGTTGAATTTAAAATAACTGCACCAGCAAAGAATGCTGTTGGAGAAATTAGCATATCATTCGAAGAGAACGCTAGAAGCCTTAAAACTATTACATATTCGCACATAGAATCACAAGTAGTTCTTCCTTTGGCAAAAAGCAAAATAGTTAGCCTTAACGTTAAAACGGTAGGAAAGAAGATTGGCTATATAACTGGTAGCGGTGATAATGTTCCGTCTGCAATAGAGCAATTGGGTTACGAAGTAGTTTTGCTAGGAGAAAATGAATTGCGAAATTCGAATCTCTCGGAATTTGATGCAATAGTTGCAGGAGTTAGGCTTTATAATACACATGAGTACATCGTTCATGTGAACAATAAACTAATGGAATATGTTAAGGCTGGAGGGAATTATGTGGTACAGTATAATACAAATTATAATGTACTAACAACAGACATTGGTCCATACCCATTTAAGATATCACGTGACAGGGTAACAGTGGAAGAAGCTAAACCAACTTTTCTAGATCCGAATCATCCTTTATTAAATACGCCGAACAAGATTGAAGAGAGTGATTTTGATAATTGGGTTCAGGAAAGAGGACTGTATTTCCCTGACGAATGGGATGAGAATTATTCGCCGATAATATCTTGGAGTGATCCAGGCGAAGATGCTAAAGAGGGGAGTATATTAGTAAGTAATTATGGCAAGGGTACCTTCGTTTACACAGGTATTTCGTTTTTTAGAGAGTTGCCAGCAGGAGTGCCAGGAGCGTTTAAATTGTTTGCGAATATTCTTTCATATAGAAATTCAGAAGGTTCTAAGTAAATGTCGGAAAAGGAAAGAATTCAAGAGGAACAAGGCCTTGATGATAACTGGAATCTAATATATCTAATAGTTCTAGCTTTTATGGCGGCTTTGGTTTTATCCTTTTATTTTATGACCTCATACTATCAAGCATGAATTCAATAGATTGGATAGTTCTTACTTCTACTATAGGGTTCATTGTCTTTTATGGAGCTTGGAAAACTCGAAAAAGTAAAGGGTTAGAAAGTTATTTGAAAGGGGATAATCAGATGAAATGGTCTACGATCGGATTGTCTGTGATGGCTACACAAGCGAGTGCAATCACGTTTATATCAACTCCTGGTCAGGCCTTCGAATCTGGAATGGGGTTTATTCAAAACTATTTTGGGCTGCCCTTAGCGTTGATCATTGTTTCCGTGTTCTTTGTTCCGATTTATTATAAGCTGAAAGTTTTTACTGCCTACGAGTATTTGGAGACCCGTTTCGGGGTGCATAGTAGACTTTTAGCAGCATTCCTTTTTCTTATTCAACGCGGTTTGGCAGCAGGAATTACAATTTATGCTCCTGCTATAATTCTTTCTACAGCTTTAGGTTGGAATTTAACAGCAACCATATTTTTAGTAGGTGGACTAGTTATCGTGTACACGGTTTCTGGTGGGACAAAAGCCGTAAGCCTTACCCAGAAGTGGCAAATGGGAATCATAATGTTAGGTATG
>JABSPR010000006.1 GCA_013214975.1 Flavobacteriales bacterium | reverse complement strand
AAATCAGCATCCTCAAAGAGGCTGGCACCAATGGAGTAACAATCACATTGGAGAAACATAGTATTTATCCAGCAACGTTTTATGGCTGGAAGAAGAAGTTTGAGTCTATGGGGGAAATAGGTTTAGACCATGGAATAACCAAAGAACGTCTCAAAATAATAAGTGCTTTGGAGCAAGAAGTTGATTTGCTTAAACAACTTTTGGCAGAAAAGGAACTCGAAAGCAGACTAAAAGACGATCTGTTAAAAAAGAAGTATCCCAAGGTGAGCGCTATCATATGAATCTTTTCAAAATGTTACTCCATCTGAAGTGTATTTTGGAACAGCTAATCGAAAACTTAAACAACGAAAAATTAAAAAATACAGAACGTTAAAAGCAAGAAAAAAACAGTATCACAATTTTAGCTTAAATTCGACAGAACTCTATCTTATTTTTTAGGTGAAAAGTTCAATTTTATCTGACGACATACAAATTAGTAGTGATAAAAAATCTCTTTCTAAGAACAGCCCAAAAGGCTACAGAAGCCTGTTTATCTACAATTTAGAACAGATTAAGATTTAAGATCTCATAATAAATGTATTTCCTCCCCCCCCTCACTTGAAAAACTCACGTGTATACTAATAAATAGAACTTTTTAAAATACTTTACATGAAACTTAAAAGCCTTACTCAATCCCTAATTTTCTTACTATTCACTACGTCTGCATCTTATGCTCAATACTGCAGCCCAACAATTACTGCACCGCCAGTTTCTACGTGGGGAATAGTCGGTGTCCAATATAGTAATCTTGTAAAGTCATCAACTATTGATACCTATAGCGACTTTCTCTCTGATACTGCTCTCATTGAATTAGGAGCTACAAATACTCTTGTTATTTCTTATGAGGGCTCCCCCCAACTGCAAAAGGTAGTTTGGATTGACTGGGATTTAAACGAGTCTTTCGATTCAACTGAGATGTACATTTTTACTAGTTTTTCAAATTCCATTGATATTACAACTCCGTCATATGCAACAGAGGGTGCTACAAGAATGCGTGTAGCTATTTATGCGTTTGGTGCCACAAATATTGATGCATGTACCTCTTCACTATTTGAAGTGGAAGATTATACGATCAATGTTGTTAACGATTCAAATGTCGGTTTGACTGAAGAATATCCAGCTATTGTTCCCTTCGAGTTATTTCCTAACCCTGCTAAAAGTGTCGTAAACATTAAATGGTACAATTCGAATATAGAAAGCGACGTAGTAATCTATAATAACATGGGGCAAGTTGTTGGCTTTATAACGAAAGCAGAATTGAAGAATCCAATTGATATTTCAACGTTCACGAGTGGTTTGTATTTTATAAAGGCAGAGGCTATAGAAAATGTACTTCCCGTGAAATTAATTATCCAGTAAACCGGAAAACATGCTTAAATTATTTTTTTCAGTTATACTCATTTCAGTTTCTCTTTCCGCGAACGCTCAAGGAGAAAAAGATAATTGGAAATTTGGACATTTTGCAAGTGTTTCATTTTCTTCTATTACTCCCACCGGCGGTGATCCAAACAGTTCAAATCATTTAGAAGGAGTTTCGGATATATCCTCGCCAAATGGTGATTTGTTGTTTTACTCGAATGGGATAAACATTTGGGATAGTTCCCACAATCTAATGATAAATGGTTCTGGTTTATTAGGACATGAAACTTTTAGTCAGGGAGTTTCGATCATCAAAAAACCCTTTTCAGACAATATTTATTACGTGATTACACTAAACTTTGGTCCTAATTACTACTCAGAAGAATTCCTTAATTTGTTCTACTCGGAAGTAGACATGTCACTCAACGGTGGTTTAGGAGAGGTCNTTACNGCAACGAAAAACACACCGATTCGAGCTTCANTAGACCTAAAAGAAAACAATAAAATCATACAGCATGAAAACGGCTATGATTATTGGCTTGTGGTTGGAAAGGTAGATGGAACATACCTGTCTTATTTGATTACTTGTGAAGGAATCTCTTTAACTCCTGTGGAGAGTGCTATTGGGAGTCCAATGACTAGCACTCAACCAATAGGCTGTATGGCTGCAAATTTAGACGGAACAAAAATTGTATCTGCTACTGGATTCTTTCATCCGATGGAGGTTTTTGACTTCGATGCGGCAACAGGTTTGCTTTCCAATCGTATCGATCTCCCTGTAATTTCTCAGGACTTTTATTATGGTGTAGAATTTTCTCCAAATGGAGAATTAATATACGCTACAACGTCAAATGTAGGACCTGCCCTGACTACCTCTCTTTTTCAATTTAATCTATCTGCTGGGAGTCCAAGCGATATTGCTCTTTCAGCCACGCTTATTTCTATTTCCATTCAAACTTATCCGGGTAATGGTCAGTTCGGTCAAATTGCCCTTGGAAGAGACAGTTTACTCTATGTTGCAGACGTTGGGAGGGATCTCTGTAAAATCAGTAATCCAAATATTGTTGGCACTGGATGCGGATTTGTTAGTGCAGCTGTAGACTTATCTCCTTATTACTGCACCGTTGGGTTGCCAAATTATCCAAATAAAATGCCGAATACGGGATTTGTCACTGACTCGACAACTTATTTGGATCTGTGTTTGGATGATGATATTCAAGTACTTTCTTCCGAAAATGATGGAGGAATTTGGACTGGTCTGGGCATAACTGATTCCGTCTTAGGAACATTTGACCCATTGTTAGCTGGTGCTGGTGTTCACATGGTTGTATACACCATCTATACACCTTGCTTGACCTTTAGTGACTCATTAATAATTGAAATTGAAGATTGCCAAACAGATTCAGGAAATGGGAATATATTGAATCCAACTGTCTTTTTAGAACTTCCGAACGTTATAACTCCGAATGGAGATTTTATCAATGATACTTTTCAGCCCGTGCAAATTTCCGGAATTGATAAAATGGAAACCTTTATTGTGAATCGATGGGGAAATACCGTGTTTAACTCGGAGGATACATCCATTTTATGGGATGGAGGAAATGCTGTTGACGGAGTTTATTTTTGGAGAGTAAAATTTACAGATATATTTGGGGAATCAGGTTCAAAACATGGCTTTGTAACTGTAATAAATTAATAAATTAATAAATTAATAAATTAATAAATTAATAAATGATGAGAAATCTATAAAGAGAAGAAAAGATACGCGATGTCGAATGAAAATTTTAGAAATCAGAACTTAAAGAAATTTTCTAAAACCATATCTAGTGAACGTTTCCTTTCCTTTAATTCTACAACAGACTTAACTAAAGAAGAGGGGTGCATCTAGATAAAGAGTTTCTAAAGAAAATTAAGAAGCGAGATAAAAAAGCTCAACTTCTTCTGTACGATCAATGCTTTGGTATTATGATGAGCTCTGCCTTACGCTACAAAAGAAATGTAGATGACGCGGCTGCTTTAGTAAATGAATCATTTTTAAAGGTTCTAGTAAATATTAAGAAATATGATACTAATAAACCTATCGAAGCGTGGATTCGCAGAATAGTGATTAACACGGCACTAGATGATTTTAGAAAGAATAAGAAGAGATATGAGGCAATTTTCGAAGATCAAAATGAGCCTAATTCAAACACATGCGTTTCATTCAATAACATTGAAAGTGCAATAGAAATGGAATACGTTCAAGAAGCAATGAACACACTGTCGCCTGCCACTAGAATCGTATTTAATCTATACGTGTTCGACGGGTATTCCCATCAGGAAATTTCGGAGAAGCGTTCAATTACTATTGAAACTTCAAAGTGGCATGTAAAAGAAGCCCGGAAAAAGCTTAGAG
>JABSPR010000005.1 GCA_013214975.1 Flavobacteriales bacterium | reverse complement strand
TGAAATAAAAGATTTAGAAGTAGTCGAACTTGAGGAGAAAAAGTGACTAACGTAGTCGCTCAGATGATCTTACTAACTCATCATCTTTATTAATGGCTCTTAAGGCCAACATAAGAAGAACCATCATTAGAATAGGGAAGTAAAAAGCTAACTTCATTTCTAGCACTCCTCCTAATGATTCTTCCAAATCACTCGTGCCTTGTAATAATAAAAACAATATACCTGCACAAACCAATAGACCTAATTTTACAGTTAAAACTTGTCGTTGTCTCTTTTTAAACATCAGAATACTTGATGAACACAAAATTCCAAAACCTATTAATAAGAGCCAGAAAATATCTAATAGAATAGATGTATTTTGAATCTCACCATCAGAATTAACTAATTCAAGAGAAGAAAGAGTTAGTACGCTACCTGTCTCCTCTATTGTTACAATACTAAGAGGAAGAAACAACATGCACATTCCTAAGGCAATAGCAGCTGCAATATAAATTGATTGAATTCTTTGAATCATTATAAAGATTGTTGCGTTAAAGTTAAAACAATTCAGCTTTATTGTCCTTGAATAAAGCAGAGAGAATAATTTTAAATTTTGTTTTTTGTAATTAATTAAATTTGTAATATTGCTTGTCTTTTCTCCGACAATGGCACTCTTCCGTATAGATTTTCTGCTGTCCGTAAAATTCATTCGATAATTATTTTTTTCTAAAATTCACCAATCACTTCATATTAGTTAACAGACTAAAAACTAAAACACGTTACGCAACATGTACGATATCCTAAATTTGAATAGTAAGGCAATTGAAAAACTGAGAGACATAGCAAAAGATCTATCAGTAGCAGAGTATGATGTACTAGAAAAACAAGATTTAGTATACAAGATTTTAGATCAGCAAGCATTAAGCCCAGAGGCAAAACCTGCAACAGAATCTAAACCAAAAGAAACTAAGCCAGCAGCTAAAGCTGTTGCAAAACCAGCAGACGACAAAAAGCCATCTCCAGAGGCTAAAACAACTTCTACCCGTCCTACTTCAAAAAACGGAGATTCAAAATCTAACGAAGACGATAAAAAGAGACCGGAACGAGCTCCTTCAGATAGGCCTCAAAACAATAATCCTAGAAAAAATTTCGACAAACCAAGAGAGCCAAAAAAACCAGAATTTAATTTTGATGGAATAATCTCTAGTGAAGGCGTGTTAGAAATTATGCCTGATGGATATGGGTTCCTAAGATCTTCTGATTATAACTACTTAACATCTCCGGATGATGTTTACGTTTCTCAATCTCAGATTAAATTATTTGGATTAAAAACAGGGGATACAGTATTAGGTTCTGTTAGACCTCCAAAAGAAGGTGAAAAATATTTCCCTCTTATTAAGGTAATAGAAATTAATGGTAGAAACCCTTCTGACATAAGAGATAGGGTTGCATTTGATCACCTAACGCCTCTTTTCCCTTCAGACAAATTAAACTTATCTGAAAAGAGCAGTACTATTTCTACACGAATGATTGACTTGTTCACTCCAATTGGAAAAGGGCAAAGAGGATTAATCGTTGCACAGCCTAAAACAGGTAAGACAATCTTACTTCAAGATGTTGCAAATGCAATTGCTGCAAATCACCCAGAAATTTATTTGATCATCTTATTAGTAGATGAACGTCCTGAAGAGGTTACAGACATGAAACGTAATGTAAACGCGGAGGTAGTTTCATCAACATTCGATGAGCCTGCAGACCGTCATGTTAAAATCGCAAACATAGTTCTTGAAAAAGCAAAAAGAATGGTTGAATGTGGAACGGATGTAGTTATCCTTCTTGACTCAATCACCAGATTAGCGAGAGCATACAACACTGAATCTCCAGCTTCAGGCAAAGTGCTTTCAGGTGGTGTTGATGCTAATGCATTACACAAACCAAAAAGATTTTTTGGTGCTGCAAGAAACATTGAATTTGGTGGTTCTTTAACAATCATTGCTACTGCTCTTACAGAAACTGGTTCTAAAATGGACGAAGTAATCTTCGAAGAATTTAAAGGAACAGGTAACATGGAGTTACAGTTGGATAGAAAAATTGCAAACAAACGAATCTACCCAGCAATTGATCTAGTTGCTTCAAGTACTAGAAGAGATGATCTTTTAGTTGAAAAAGAAGCTCTTCAGAAAATATGGATCTTAAGAAATCACTTGTCTGATATGAATCCATTAGAAGCAATGCAGTTCTTAAGAGATAGAATTAAAGGAACTAAATCGAATGAGGAGTTCTTAATATCAATGAACAGCTAGTTTTTTGAAACCATCAATACGACTTGGATTAATTGCAGGTCTCCTATCAGGTATCGCTCTACTTATTGAATTCACTTACTTTTTCGACAAAGAAAAAGTAGGTGTTTATGCTATGATGTTTAAAATGCTAATGATGATTGTGTGTACCTATGCAGCAATTTTCATCACAGCTAAGCAACTTTACAACTCGAATATCCCATTTAATATAGGAGTTAAAGAAGGTATTATAGTAGCTGCGATTATTGGTATATCTATGGGGGTGGCTAACATAGTTTACGTCAAATATCTTGACCCATTATATCTCGATACACTTGCTGCACAAGGTAGAGCCACTTTATTAGAGCAAGGTATGAACGAAGAAGAAATTACAGGTTCTATAGATCGCTTCTATAGTTTTAATACACCATGGGTAACCCTAATTAAAGAGATTGCCTTCAACCTTTTTCTAGGCGTTATCTGTTCAATAATAATAACTTTTATGATAAGGAGGGTTCCTATACGGGATTAAGCTAAAGCCAATACTTCTTCAGCAAAATCTTCTAGGATTACTCCTCCAAAATTACCCGAGCTCATCATTAAGAGTACGCTGTTCTCCCACTTCAAATTGAGCAAATAAGACTTTAACTTTTCGGTGTCGTCAAAAACAAGGACATTTTCGCCAAAGGCTTCTTTCACTATCTCCTCGGTTAAAGGCGGTAATTGTTTATGTGCTATTGCAGTTGGACTATAAAATACTATACCCGTATCCGCCCCGTCTAATTTGCCTTTGTATTGAATTAAGAAATCCTTGTTAAGGCTACTGAATGTGTGTATTTCCATGCAAGCAACCAGTTTTCGCTCGATAAACTGTTTTCTTACGGCACTAGTAGTAGCACCTAATTTAGATGGACTATGTGCAAAATCTTTATAAACGGTAACATCATTTTTCCTACCAAGTAGTTCGAGACGTTTAGCAGCACCGGTAAATGAACTTATACTCTTATAAAATTGAGTTTCGTCAATATCCAAAGCTAAACACACGTTGCGCGCAGCATTTAAATTCTGAAGGTTATGATCTCCAAAAATAGAAAGCTCGTACGTTTTCCCAGCAACCTCAACACTTGTTATGCCATTTTTGATTGTTGAAGGTGGTGTATTGTAAGGTACCTTATCACATTTAGCAGTAGACTTATTAATCATTCCAACAAGATCTTTGTCTTCATCACAATAGTATACTACCCCTTCTTTCCCAATACTTTTTATAAAAATGTCGAACTGGTCAACATACCCTTCAAAAGTTGGGAATACGTTAATGTGATCCCATGCAATACCAGACAAAACCGCAATATTCGGTAGGTACCGATGAAACTTAGGTGTTAAGTCCAACGGTGAAGATAAATACTCGTCCCCTTCTAAAATTACAACGGGAGCATCTTTAGTCAAACGTACCATTGTTTCAAATCCGGCTAGCTGGGCTCCAACCATATAATCAAAGTCCATTCCTACGTCCATCAGAACATGCATTATCATCGCGGTGATGCTTGTTTTTCCATGGCTCCCTCCTATTACTACGCGCTTTTTATTCTTCGATTGCTCATAGATATATTCTGGAAACGAATAAATCTTAATACCCAGTTCTTGCGCTTTAAGCAATTCTGGATTGTTTTTTCTTGCATGCATACCCAGAACTACACCATCAAGACCTGTATGTACTCTATTTTCATCCCATCCATCTTGTTTAGGAAGCAAGCCATATGAATCCAATCGACCTTTTGATGGCTCATGAAAAGCATCATCTGAACCTGTAACTTTCATTCCTTTTTTATGAAGGGCTATGGCGAGATTATGCATTACACTTCCTCCTACTGCGATAAAATGGATATTCATATACTTTGATGCTGGTTTTTTAGTTAGTTATTTGTTTCAATAAGATGTAAATTCTCATGGCATCATTATTGACAATTTCAATTAAAAGTAAAACAAGTCTATGAAAAAAGTATTGTATACACTAAGCATTGCATTTATTGGCGGCATTTCTGCCCTTTCAATATCCCTTTTCATCGAAAGCAAGTCTTATAATCCTGTAATAATAGAATCAGTTACACCCAACTACCAACTCGTTTCTCAACCCAGTGCTAAAAGCGGACTTAGCGATTTTACTTACGCAGCAAAAATATCGACTCCTGCTGTGGTACACATTAAATCTTATAGAAAAATAATTCCAGATGAATACAAAAACCCTTTTTGGCAGTTCTTCGGGGAAACAGAAAGTCCACTTCGGGAAAATCCAATTCAAGCGGGAAGTGGCTCAGGTGTGATAGTGTCACCTAATGGATATATAATAACGAATAATCATGTTATCGGGAATGCTGATGAGATAAGTATCTCGATGAATGACAACAAACTATATACTGCAAAAATAGTGGGGACCTACCCTCCTGCCGACTTGGCCCTTTTAAAAATTGATGCAACCAATTTACCATTTCTTGAGTTTGGTAATTACGACGATCTTGATGTTGGAGAATGGATACTTGCTGTAGGAAATCCTTTTAACCTCACATCAACAGTTACTGCAGGAATAGTAAGTGCGAAAGCAAGAGATATTAACATTATAGAATCAACTTATGCTATCGAATCATTTATCCAAACAGATGCAGCTGTTAACCCCGGTAACAGTGGTGGTGCACTTGTAAATCTTGAAGGAAAGCTTGTCGGAATTAACACTGCCATCCTATCTAAAACAGGATCTTATGCAGGTTATTCATTTGCGATTCCTGTCACTATAGTAGAAAAAGTATATAACGATATAAAAGATTTCGGTGTAGTTCAACGTGGTCTAATTGGCGTATCCATCCAATCCGTTGATGCGGCTCTTATAGAAAAGCTAAAATTAAAAACATCCACAGGAGTTTATATAAAACAGGTTATTGATGGTGCAGCAGCTGCGGCAGCAGGTATTAAAACAGGAGATGTAATAATTAAAATAAACTCTGCTATTATTAAGAAAACAGCAGAGCTTCAAGAAGAGCTTAGTAAGTATCGACCAAATGATAAAATCCGAGTTACTGTGAATCGGGATGGTGAAATAAAAGTCATGGATGTAGTGCTACGAAATATTGATGGCAGTACGGCTATGCTTAAAAAGATAGATCTGGAAGGCGAAAATATATTTGGAGCGTTTTTCAAAGAAGCCTCGAATATGGAAAAATCTAAACTTGGTATTAAACAAGGAGTTAAAATAATTAGACTTGAGGATGGTGCATTTAAAGACGCTAAAATCCAACCAGGATTTATAATCACTCACGTTGAAAGACTGGCAATTAAGAATTCGCAACACTTAGTTCAACTTTTGAAAGCTAAACAAAAAGGAAGTGGCGTTTTACTTCAAGGTGTATATTCGAACGGGAGAACCGCTTATTATGGCATAGGAATATAATGCTGAAAACGTGTTAACTAAATTCTTCAATAATTCACATATTCCTTGATTGACCAAAGCAAGTTCAATACTTTTACGATACGCTAATTTCAATAGAAAATGTAAGCGTCTTTACAGTAATACTAACAATTCAAATTAATTGAAATATGCCACCGGAAGTAGCAAACGAGAAGGTTAAAGGAATTTACGAGAAAGAATTACAATATTGGATTGAGAGAGAAAAAAAAGCTGCCGAGGTAAGTAGTATGGTAAGCGATCTTTGGTATGACAAATCAGTTGAGTTGGTTATGTTTATGCGCCCATTGGTTGATCAAAAAATCAGTTTCATTCTAAATCTTCATGACTATGCTACGAAAGAATTAAAAAAAGAAGGAAGCATATTTACTACCGCCGAAGTTGCAAAAGGAATTGCAGAATTAGACCTAGCCCCATCAAAAATAGATGTAGGTAAATTATCGTTAGAGTGGGCTGCAGAGAGAGCCGATTATAACGAAGACTTAGCTAAATTCTTAAACAAGAAACTCGAAAGCCACATAGGTATTGAAAAAAGAAAACTAGAGCCAAGAGATGTAGTTCTATTTGGTTTTGGAAGAATTGGAAGGCTATTAGCTAGAGAATTAATACTTCAGGCAGGAAAAGGTGAGCAATTAAGATTAAGAGCAATTGTTACTCGATCAAGTAGTGCCGAAGATATCTACAAAAGGGCCAGTCTATTAAGAACGGACTCTGTACATGGCCGATTTACTGGTACTGTTACAGAAGATGTCGAAAACAATTGTCTAATTATAAATGGTCATAGAGTACATATGATTGTTGGCAAACCAGATGAAATTGATTACACTTCATTTGGAATTGATAATGCTCTATTAATAGACAATACGGGAGCATTCAGAGACAGAGAAGGCCTAGGAAATCATCTGAAAGCAAATGGCATTTCCAAAGTACTTCTAACCGCACCAGGAAAAGGAGACATTCCCAACATTGTTTTTGGTATAAACCAAGGGATGTTTGATATTGATTCCGAAACAATCTTTTCTGCAGCGTCTTGTACAACCAATGCGATCGTTCCGGTCCTAAATGTTCTAGAGAATGAGTTAGGAATTGAAAAAGGTCATATTGAAACTATTCATGCTTTCACAAATGATCAAAACCTACTAGACAATTACCACAAGAAATACAGAAGAGGTAGATCCGCTCCTCTAAATATGGTTATTACTGAAACAGGCGCAGGTAAAGCAGTGGTAAAAGCAATCCCTAGTTTAGAAGGTAAGTTAACAGCAAATGCAGTAAGAGTACCTACTCCTAACGCATCTCTAGCTATTCTCAGTCTTACGGTAAAGAAAGATACTTCTGTTGACGATCTTAATGACATTATGAGAAATGCGGCAATGTATGGCGATTCAATTGAGCAAATAAAATATTCTGCTTCACATGAATTGGTTTCGGCAGATATCGTTGGTAATAATTGTCCTTCTGTATATGATAGCAGAGCAACAATAGTATCAAACGACAAAAAAG
This sequence comes from Flavobacteriales bacterium, assembly GCA_013214975.1. NCBI lineage: Bacteria > Pseudomonadati > Bacteroidota > Flavobacteriia > Flavobacteriales > Flavobacteriales bacterium. Next base: position 591 of record JABSPR010000005.1, on the reverse strand, counting down.
ACATTGTACTATATGTATGGTATGACAATGAATACGGTTATTCTAGGCAAGTAATGCACTTATCAAAATACATTGCTAAAGTTAGAAGACTTACTTACTATTAGTTAGGTACAATATTGAGATACTTGATTAGTCTTTGACAACACCGATTATGTTCAAAGAAAAAGTTGTTTGGATTACCGGAGCTTCATCAGGAATTGGAGAAGAACTTGCTATCCAACTTAGTTCAAGTGGTGCGAAACTCATTCTTTCATCGAGAAGATTAGAAGAACTTGAAAGAGTTAGAAATAGCTGTTCCAATCCAGAGAACGTTAAATGTATCGTTCTTGATCTCTCAAGCCAATCTGATTTTAAAGCTGAAACTATCGAAGCCATATCGAGCTTTGGGCAAATTGATATACTAATAAATAATGGAGGAATTAGTCAACGCTCTCTGATTATAGACACCGATACAGAGACCGATCGTAAAATAATGGAAACGAATTATTTCGGAACTATTAGCTTGGTAAAGGCTGTCCTTCCCCATATGCTTGAAAGAAACGCTGGCAATTTTATTGCTATTAGTAGTATCTCTGGAAAATTCGGCTTTGG
>JABSPR010000004.1 GCA_013214975.1 Flavobacteriales bacterium | reverse complement strand
ATTAACAAGCCTTACCCAATGGATAAGTTGCTTGAGGCAATGGAGTATCACTTGAATAAAACAAACAGAAAAGTGTTTATTGAATACATCCTGCTCGACGGTAAGAATGATCAAGAAAGCGATGCCGGTGAACTAGGACGAAGACTTCTTAAAATGGGACGGAAGCATCTTTTACATGTGAATCTTATTGTCTACAATAAAACAGACAAAGACTTAGAAGCCACTTCGAGAGAGCAAGCTCAACTCTTTAAAAGAAAGATTGAGGAAACGGGTATTTCAGTTACGATTCGTAAAAACCTTGGTAGAGATATTCATGGTGCCTGTGGACAATTGGCTTTGAAAGAGCCAGATTCGGTGAAAGCTACAAGGACTAGTATTGAGGATATATTAGGGTAGAGAGTCAATTACCCGAACCAAATCATTTTGTTCTCAATACAAATTCCGTTTTACGGAATTCACTCGAACGGACAATGATTTTTGAACCGCATTTAAAACCTGTCAGTTCGAGTGTCAATTCTTCATCGGTGCATCGAGAACAAGTTTTATTGAAGTTTTTCCGAAGATGCAACCACGGAAGTATGAAGCAAAAAAAAGCTCGGATCAATTAAGAACCGAGCTTTTTTAATATTCAATATTGCTTATGCTAACTGAGTATTGATTCCTTGCATAGCTTCTTTAATAGTAGCTAAAACGTGATCAACATTATCAGAAGTAAACGTTAATGGAGGCTGAACTCTAAGAACGTTAGCAGCACCACCAACACCAATTAACACACCTGCCTCACGACAAGCTGCTTTGATTGCAGCGGCTGCTTCAGTATTAGGAGTTTTAGCAGCGTCTTTGATCAAGTCAACACCAATCATTAAACCTCTACCTCTAACATCACCCATAATTGGGAATTCATTTTGCATTTCGATTAATCCAGCTTTTAATTGCTCACCTCTTGCAGCTGAGTTTTCAACTAAACCATCTTGAAGTACTTCGATATTTGCAATCGCAGCAGCACAGCTTACAGCGTTTCCACCGAAAGTAGATAAATGAGATCCAGGAGTAAATGCATTTCCAACTTCTTCTCTAGCAGTAAAAGCACTTAATGGGAAACCATCAGCGATACCTTTAGCCATAGTCATGATATCTGGAGTAACACCATAATGATCGATACCGAACATTTTACCAGTTCTACCAAATCCTGACTGTACTTCATCACAGATAAACAAGATGCCTTCTTTTTCTAACCAGTCCTTAACAAGTGGGAAGAAATTGTCAGGAGGAACGATAAGACCACCTTCACCCATTAAGCCTTCTGCGATAAATGCAGCAACGTTATTTGATGTGTGTAACTTAACAGTTTCGATCAAAGCTTTAGCAGCTTTTTCTCCACATTCTTCTTCTGTTTTAGATCCCCAAGGGCATCTATAAAAGAAAGGTGATTGAGTGAATACTGCACCTGGCATGTAAGGACCACCACTAATTTTTCTTCCGCTGTTACCAGTGATAGAAAGAGTAGCGTAAGTTCTACCGTGGAAACTGTTTGTTAAAGCAACAAATTCATTTCCGCCAGTATAATGCTTAGCTAAACGCATAGCACCTTCAATAGCTTCTGCACCACTACTTCCGAAGAAAGATTTTTGCAAGTTGCCTGGAGTAATTTCTGCTAATTTTTGAGCTAGCTCTCCAGCTCTTGGCTGATAGTACACGTATGTACAAGTATGGATGTATTTATCCATTTGCTCTTTTGCAGCTGCAACAACTTTTGGATGACCATGACCTGCGTTTACAACTGAGATTCCGCTGAAGCAATCTAAAAATTCTTTACCATCTGTTCCGGTAATTTTTGTATCTGTAGCATCAGCGATTTCGATCGGCTCAAACCCAGCAACCATACCTGTAATAAGGTATTTGTCGTATAATTCTTTTGTTTTCATATTCTGTTGTGTTCTTATATTAAATCTTTTAAATAAAATGGGAATCTCCTATCTATAGAAAATTCCCATTCTGTTTTCTTGCTCTTAAATTGAACTTAGATTACTGATTATTTTTCAGCGTCTGGTAACATACCATCCCAAGTATCAACTTTTCCACCGATTTCTTCTGGAACTGTTTCATCGAACCAAGTTGAAGTAACATTCTTTTGCTCTGTAAAGAATCTAACTCCATCATGACCCATTGCATGAAGATCTCCAAAGAATGAATCTTTATGTCCTGTGAATCCAAACATGCCAACTGGCACAGGGATACCAACATTAACACCTACCATACCAGCATCTGTTCTTTTAGCGAACTCTCTAGCATAGTAACCATTTTGCGTGTAGATCGCAGATCCATTTGCAAATCGGCTAGCATTCATAATGTTAATTCCTTCTTCGAAATCTTTAACTCTTTTGATGCAAAGTACTGGTCCAAATATTTCTTCAGAACCTACAGTCATTTCTTCTGTTACGTTATCGAAGATTGTTGGTCCAACCCAGTATCCGCCTTCAAGGCCTCCAACAGTTGCACCTCTACCATCTAATACTAGAGTAGCTCCTTCTTCAACACCTTTATCGATCCAACCTTCAACACTTTTCTTTTGGCTAGCTGTAACAACAGGACCCATATCAGTAGTCATGTCAGTTGAGTGACCCATTTTAACATCTTCAGAATACTTTTTAAGTAAAGCAACTAATTCGTCAGCGATAGAATCTTCAACAACAACAACTGGTAAAGCCATACATCTGTGACCTGCACAACCTGTATAAGCGTTGATGATACCTCTTGCAGTTCTGTCTAATTTACAATCAGCTAATACCAATGCGTGGTTTTTAGCTTCAGTTAAAGCTTGAACTCTTTTACCGTTTGCAGCAGCCGTTTTGTAAATGTGTTTCCCAACACCTGTAGAACCTACGAATGTTACACCAACGATATCTTTATGTCTTAAGAAGATTTCAGCTTCATCTCTACCAGCAGTAACGATGTTTAACACACCTTTAGGTAAACCTGCTTCAACCCATAGCTCAGCAAATCTGAATACTACTTGTGGAACTGGAGTAGCAGCTTTCAATACGAAAGTGTTACCAGTAGCAATACATAATGGAGCAAACCATCCCATTGGGATCATAGCTGGGAAGTTCCAAGGTGCGATACCTGCAAAAACCCCTAATGACTCAACATAAAGAACAGTATCATACCCGTTAGAAACGTTCATGATAGAATCTCCTTTCATCAATTCAGGAACACCACAAGCAAATTCTACAACTTCGATAGCTTTAAGAACATCACCTTTAGCTTCGTCCCATTTTTTACCTTCCGATAAAGCAACAATCTCGGTTAACTCATCTAAATGCTCGTCTAATAAAGTTTTAAGCTTAAATAAAACTTGAACTCTCTTATTAGGAGGAGTGTTAGACCATGCTGGGTAAGCAGCTTTCGCAGATGCGATACATTCTTCAACTTCTGTTGGAGTACATTGAGGAGCCAAGTGTGATACTTCCCCTGTAGAAGGATTGAAACAATCTGTGTATTTGTCAGTTTTTGACTCTACAAACTGATTGTCGCAGAAGTATTTTAATTTAATTGGTGTGCCAGTTGTAGTGGTTTGTCCACTTTCTGTTTTTGTAACTGTTTCAGACATTTTGTTAATCTTTTAGTTGTTAAAAAATCGTTCTTTTTATAATTCGTACTAAATAATCTCTTTGCCTTAGTTTTTAAGGGGATGTAAAGATAATTTATTTTAGAAAAAAGCAAGTTTTTTTCAATCAATTTTGACGAGGGTGTAAATGATTATTTCCAGTGTTGAATAGAGCCTTTCATAATAACATTGATTATCAGAGAAAAGCATGTTTGCTAATTTATAATTAACCAATATAATTGGATAAACTATATCTATGAAATAGTGGCTATTGGAAGAATGATCTGATTGAGAGCCATTCTTTGCTCGTGTGATTCTGTCTTGAATTTTGCATGCTTATTGTAATCTTATTTTTTCTTGTGTAGTGGGGAATTGAATGTTTAATTTTGAAGAATAACAAAAATGATAAAAAGAATGAGAGCCTTTTTCGTAATAATTGTAGTATGTATACTAATGAGTGTTGCCTCTACCAATGAATCTTTCGCTGGTAATTCTGGAAAAGGGCACGAGATTAGTGTGAAGATAAATGGCCTTCGTGATTCGACTATACACTTGGCCAATTATTATGGTAAAAGAATGTATTACGTCGACACTGTTACTATTGATAGTAAGGGGAACTTTAGTTTTAAAGGTGATGATGAACTAGAGGCAGGGGTTTATGGGGTTGTTTATAAACAAGAAAAGTTATTCGAGTTTATTATCAACGAACAATACTTTAGTTTGGAAACAGATACGGCTAATTTTGAAAAAAATTTAAAAATTATTGGTTCGAAAGAAAATGAGTACTTCCAGGAATGGAAAGTAACGAATAAGAGAGATCAGACAGAGGTAACGAGAATAAATAGTAAACTAGATACGCTCCTTCCCGGCGAAGATTCGACCAAATATTTTGAAAAGAGATATGATGAAATATTAAGTAGACAACAGTCTTATTCGAAAACCTTTACTAAGAAGAATCCGGATATGATTTTTACACTTTTACTTAATGCCATGCATAAAATTGAGCCACCCAAAAAGGACTTGCCGAAAGATGAGGAGGAGCGTGATCTATTTGTATACCGGTATATGCAAGAGCATTATTTTGATAAAACGGATCTGTCTGATGTGAGGTTGTTGCGTACTCCTGTATTTAGTAATAAGTTGGAGTATTATATGGATGAGTTAACAATGCAGCAAAAGGACTCCGTTCTTAATAGTTTAGAATATTTATTAAGAGGCACAAAAGGGAATAGGGAACTATTTAAATATATCATTACGATTTTTACAAATAAGTATCAGAAATCGATACAGACCGAAATGGATGCGGTTTTTGTAAATATTGTAGATCGATATTTTGTTACAGGTGTAGTTGATTGGTTTACGGATGAACAAGTAAATCAAATTGTAAATCGCGCAAAAAAACTAGTTCATCTACTAGAAGGAAATAGTGTTCCCAATCTTAAATTGAAGGATATTAATGGCGAAGTAAAAGCCCTTTATGATATACCAGCGAAGTACACGGTAATGTGGTTTTGGGATCCCAATTGCGGTCATTGTAAACTAGCGACACCTATTTTAAAAGAAGTTTACGAAAAATACGACCGGACCCAACTAGAGGTATATTCTGTCGGTCTGATGAAGACTAAGTTAGATTGGCTCGCTTACATTGATAAAACAAAACTGAATTGGATTAACGTGGAGGATGTTGGTTATAAGAGTGAGTTTAGAACTTATTTCGACATTTTTAGCACGCCATTATTAATTCTACTAGATGAGAATAAAAAGATAATTACAAAAAAAATTACTCCAGCCCGCTTAGATTACGTACTACAAGATCTATTTAAGTAATACTTCCTCGTAAACGCGCATAAACTGTTTTCCTACATTTTCCTTGCTGAAGTGTAATTGTGCATAATGGTGAAGAGCCTTTGGGTCGTATTTGCTGTAATTTTCAATCATAAATTTAATTTTATTAAGCAGAGCTTCTTCGTCCAAAGGAGATACTAGTTCTCCAAATTCCGACGAAAGGTGTTCACGTGTTCCACCAACATCCGAAGAGATTACAGGGACGCCACAAGCAATTGATTCTAATACAACACATGGTAAATTTTCATAGTTGCTGAAAAGTATAAATATGTCGTTGTTACGAAGTTCTTCGGAAACCCCTTTAGCATCTTTCTGTCCAAGGAAATTTACACGGCCTGCTATTTTTAAATCTTCACAATAGGTTTTGAGAAGGCTGGAATCTTCATCATGAATAATGTTTAATTCTACATCGAAAGCGTTGGATAGTTTCTGTATTACTCGGAGTATGCCTTTTACGTTTTTATGCTTTTCATCTAAAGTGGAAACATGGATAAATTTAATTTTCTCACCCAATTGAGAGGGCTCATCCTCTTTTGTATGAAATGTAATTGTGTCGACTACATTGGGGACGATTACATACTCGGAATCAAATCCCAATTGCTTCATTGACTTCTCTAGGTCTAAGGAAACAGGACAAATAATAGTTGCATTCCTAGTTATCTTCTTACAAAGGTATTTCATTAGAAGTCCTTTGTATTTGTGTCTTCCAGCGGGTAGAAATCCTGTAAAATTTTCGGAGATTATGTAAGGGGTGTCCTTATGTTCTTTTAAGCGCATCGGGAATATACCTGTTGGGTAGGTGATATTATGATGTACTAAATCAAACGATTCGATATTCAAATTATCCTTTATCCAAAGAAGACCAATTTCGAAAGCATTTATATTTCGTTTGTATTTCTGAAATTGACTTAAGATTGGAAAACTTGAATTAACTTTTTTGTAATAGACTATTATAGTCTCAACATTATTTTTTTCTGTAAATTCTATATCGATATCTTCTTTGAGATCAGGATCTGATGTAACGTACAGCGCAACTACTCTTGTTTGGATTGCAACCGCTTCGGCATGGCGCGATACAAAATTCCCGAGTGTATCGTGAACCCGACTGGGGTACCAGCTACTTGTAAAAAGTATTGTAGGTTTAAACATGCCGTAAATATATCTGCTCTAAAAATTTAATTCTAAAACTAATAATTTATTTAGTCCAAAATTGTTTACGCTCTCCATAGAAAGTACCCAAAGGGAGAATTGAAAGCAGTAATATTAGTGCCGTTGTTTTGGCAGGCCATTCCTGAGAAGGTTGAAGCATTAGCACAAATATAACATAGAGCATAAAAAGAACTCCATGTGCCATTCCAAGAATTGAAACTGGTTCAGGCATTCCCATCATGTGCTTTAAAGGTACAGCCACCCCCAGTAAAAGAATAAAAGAGAGTCCTTCCAAGAAGGCAATTAATCTAAACATTTTATAAAGTGTACTATCTGATGATTCTGAATTCATAGTTTTTAATTTTCAATCCAAGTTGTTATTTCAATATCTAAAGGACTAGTTTTTGGTGGGAGTGTTTTTACGAGAACGCCGTTCTCATCTACTAAGTATTTTTGAAAATTCCATTTCACCTTAGAATTTAATTTTCCATTATTTGATTTCATTGTAAGGAATTGATATACAGAATGCTTATTGCTTCCGGATACCTTGACTTTAGACATGATTGGAAAAGTTATTTCGTATTGATCTCTGCAAAACTGTTCAATAGTTTCATTGTTACCAGGTTCTTGAAACAAGAAATCATTACTAGGAAAAGCGATAATAGTAAAATTTCGATCTTTGTATTTTCTATACAATTCTTGAAGTTCGTTGTATTGAGGTGTGAATCCGCATTTGGAAGCGGTATTTACGATTAACGTTTTTTTTCCTTTGAGCTGTGCAAACTGGAAGTCGCTGCCATGTATATCCTCCGCAGTTAACGAATAAAAATCTGTGTAGGGTGTTTGGGCTTTAGCGCTAGAAAAAAAACTAAATATGCTCATAGATATTAGTGCAATGAAAACATTGTTCATGATGGAGTATCTTCTTCTGCTATGGATATTGGAAGATTTATTTCGAAAGTTGTTCCCCAGCCTTTTTTGCTTTCTACGCTAATTGTTCCGCCTAGTTTTTCAATCGCATTTTTGGAAATGTAAAGACCAAGACCTGTCCCTTTTGACGTTTGATTAGCCCGCACAAACATGTCGAATATAGTATGAATGTGATCGGCATCTATACCAATCCCATTATCCTTGATTATTATTTTAATTCCCGTTGGAGTGTTGCTAAGATTGAAATGGACAAAGGATTCTTTGAAGTTGTATTTCTGATACTTTACAGCATTCTCTATAGTATTTCGTAAGCATAATTCAAGTAAACTTCTATCTGTGAATATTGTATCTCCTATTGAATTGTCAAATTTAAAGTCAATAGATTCAAATTCATTATAAAATTTAAAGGTGGAAATAATGTCCTCAATAGAATTAATAATATTAATCTCGCTTTTCTCAATTACACCTTGTTTAATGATAGCAACTTGCCGAAGGTCATCTAGGATATTTTCTAGTTTCTTTAATGAACCTTCTATATGATCGAAATACTTCGACTCATTTTCTTCCCCCGATTCTAATCGAGCAATATTTACCAAGCCTAAACTAGAGGAAAGGGGACCCTTTAAATCATGAGACGCTTTATAAATAAAAGCTTCTAATTCTTTATGAGCTGATGCTAATTTCTTCTCATTGTTTTTCCTTTCCGTAACATCTCTAATTGCACCATAGTAGGTTTTAACTTTGCCGTCTACAATTTTTACTGGACGGTAGTTTTCTTCCACCCAAATTATTTTTTTTGTTTCGCGATGATAGAATCGATATTCGCTAGTCATTGACTCATGGGTTTTAAGCATGTGCTGAACATCAGCTACTAATTGATCAATATCTTCTGGATGGACATGTTGATCCCAGGCTGCGATGTCACTAAAATTACCTATTTTGAATCCAGCAAATTTTTCAATTTGCTTGCTTTGGTAGAGCAATTTTTCTACTAATGGGTCTTCTGATATTATTTCGACAGCATAAACGGATACATCTAAGTTTTCAACGAGGTGTGATAATTGTTTTTCGGATCTTTCGAGAGCAGATCTTGCATCTTCTTGTTCTTTTACATCACGCCCAACGGCTACTAGATATTCAACAAGGTCTATAGTCACAATACTCATGTTCATTTCTACAGGAGTATCTATACCATCCTTCGATCGGTAAAAGCAGGATTCAATAACTTGATTACCAGATCTAAGTTTCATTAGATAATCGTTCCAGATATAATCCTCCTCTACAATATGGATTTCGGTGTAGAGCATGTTGGTCATTTCTTCTTTTGAATACCCAAGCTTTTGGCAGGTTCGTTCGTTTACGTCAACAATATTTCCATTGTCTATATCAACAACAGAAATAAAATCATTTGACTGGTCAATGATATTTCGGAAGAAAAGAAGATCGGCTTCACGTTGTTGTTGTTCTTCTAGCATCTCTTGTTTATCGATAAACGAGGCAACCTGACCTGAAATAAATTTTAAAAATTCAAAGTCGTTTTCGTCATATTCGTTTTGATTGTAATCCGATTGCAAGGCAAGTACTCCAATCACTTTTCCAAGATGTTTAAGCGGTGTTGCTAAATAGATTGCAGGGACAACCTCTACATGACCTAATTCATTTCTGTCTACAAAATCATTTACTTCTCTCCCTTTTAAATAAACACTTTGTCCGGTTGTAATAATGAATTCCGAAAACCCATTTGAAAATTCTCTTTCCACTGTTCCTGAATAGTCTATACCTTCATGAATCCAAAATGGAAAGTGTACTATATTGGTTTCTTCATTAACCAACGAGATATAAAAATTTGCTTTAGGGATTAACTGAATTATTTCGGAGTAGATCAGTCTTCCTAATGAATTGATGTCTCTAATTCCTCTATTGGCAGATTTGGTGATATTAAACGCTATTTCTCTGGCCAACTGAGCTCGTTTTCTTTTGGTGATATCTGTAACAATTACGAGTGATCCTATATTATGACCATCCGGATTGAAATAAGGAGTTGCACTTATCCAAGTCTGAATCGTTTCATCGTTCTTATTTATTAGTTCCATTTCATACTCCGAACTTTCTCCTTCCCCTCTTTTCGCTCGACCTTCGTTCAGTTTGTCAATTTCTTTAACAGGTACGAAGACGTCTTCGGCCTTTTGATCGATTAGCTCCCCTTGTGAGTATCCAATTATTTTGCAGAATCGTTCATTTACGTATTTAGTAACACCTACATGATCTGTTACTAATATTCCCTCATTCATTGTTCGAATAAGGTTGTCGGATGTAAGTAAAGGGTTATAAGATAAAAGCCGATACTTTGCTAATGCAATAACTACACAAGTTGAGAAAACCACAGTTGTAGTCGTAGTAAGTGGGTTGTCTGATGCATCAAAGAAAAATGGAAGTAAGTACTGTGTTAAAATGCCTTGTGATGCAGGAATTACATAACCAATAAAGATCAATAGAGACTGTTTGTTTCTCACCTCTACATCTTTCATTTTGTATGCATAATTCCCAAGTAAAAGGAGAGTTATTAACCCGCAACTGGCAATCCATGAAGCTTCAAGCGTATTTAGAAATTCGAATGTTGGGGCACTAACCCATCCCCAGAATGAATCAAAAACTATAGCATGACGAAATAAATTTCCTCCCTCGGCAACTTCGAAGAAGAAAGCAGGGAAGTATAAAATGAAAATCAAGAAATAGGAACGTGTAATTTTTTTACGCTCAGTGTAGAGTAGGGTGAAATGAAGACTAAATGGACCTATAAATAATACACCAGCAAACAATAAATCTTGCCATAACTTAGCAACAAAGTATTGTTCGGAAGCTCTAATAAGAGTATCGCTTAATTGCCAAATGAATGTAGAGAATACGAACAAGGCAAAGGTTGCCGTAATTCCAGATTTAGGCAGTCTAATAAGGGCATAGATGAAGATTGATAAGGAAAGAAGACCAGGGATTAGGGATAACAGAATCGGTATCGACCTGTCAAAATTTAATTCCCATAATAATTCGATCATCCTAAGTTGTTCTTGGTCGTGTTTTAATTTTTTTAATACGTATTTCTATGCCTATTTGTTTTTCTAATTTAGGTTAGATTTTCAATAATTATCCTACTTGAAATCAGGTAATTTTGAGAATTTAAAACCATTTATTGTAGCATGTTTTACCAAGATAGGCAAACAGTATCTTAATTTATCAAAAGATTTAATTGTGTCGTGAAAAACTATGATGGATCCATCCCTTAAATTGGTTATTACATTTTTCGCGCATTTTTCTTTAGAGATCGATTTATCAAAATCGCCGGAAAGAATATCCCACATAATTATATTATAATCTTTTCGTAATTCTCTAATCTGACGTTTGGATACCTTGCCATAAGGTGGTCTGAATAGGTTGGAGGGAATAACATTAGCGGCTTGCGCAACGTCTTTTATATAATCTGTATTATTACTTTTCCAGCCATTTGGATGGTTGAAAGTGTGATTTCCTATTCTATGATCATCTTTTATAATTCTGTCGAAAAGATCTTTTTCTTTAACCACAGCTTTACCTGTGCAAAAGAAAGTAGCTTTAATATTCTCGTTAGATAGGAATTCTAATATCCACTCGGTTACTTCTGTTGTTGGTCCGTCATCGAATGTGAGATAGATAGTATTTCCGTTCGGAATTCTCCACGTGCATTCATGATAAACGCGACGTGCTAAAAATGATGGTTGAATGAAATACATGATTTAGCAAATAAATCAAGTAATATCGAGAATACCTAAGAAGGGTATTGTTGATTTAGTGCAGTCATTCGTTGTATATACAACTCCTCTAAAGATTTAAACTTGGCTTCAAGTATTTCATTTAGCTCGGTCTGCTCATATTTCTCAGTTATCATAGATAAACGCTGCATGATAGACATAGCCTGCTGAAGATCCCGTTTAGTTGCATTCAAATAGTTTAATTTCATAGAGAAATAGTAGTCTAATTCTTTCTCATATTTATTTGCCAATATTTGGATAACCTCATTACCTTTTTCAATTTCCCCTACGTTATAATAAACTTCTGCTAACGGCAGAACAAACAGATTATACGGAATACTCTCGTGTGGCATAATATCAAAACAACGATCAGCAACTTTACTTGCTCTTTCTGTATCGCCTTCTGCTATTAGAGCTTCAGCCAATCTTGTAAAGTTGTTTCTGAAGTTCATTGTCATTCGGATATTATTCTCGTTCAAATAAACATTTGGATCAGAAATATTTCCCCACTTGAATTTATTCATGAGGTTTTCGTACATGATATCAGTATCTATTCTTCCAATTTGACCATCGGCATTGTTCGTTTTTAAAGGAACAAGTCGATAAGCTAATCCTTCTAATTGGAAATATTGTTGAAGATCCAAGTAGCTATCGCCACCTACTGTAATGGCAAAATAAATCGGACGTTTCCAATCATTTGTGGCCAGTAGGTCAAGAATCATCATGTTCTTTTTAACAAGATGACTTTTCTTAATATCCCAGTTGATCGCAGGTAATATTTGATCAGCGAGTTCTTGCTTAACCGTACCGTTTTCTAAAATGAATTTTTTGTCGACCGGTATTTTTATCTTTTTGGTCGGCAGGTAATTAATCATTTTACCTCCACGCGTTTGTAATTTGGTTTGGTTTTTATCGCTAGCAATAAATTCCATTACCTTATCTATATCGCTATAGCCTTTTAGTTTTTTGTCATAATACAAAAGGTAATCTCTTGTTCCTTGGATGTATTTGTCTTTAGTAAGAGAGAATGGTGTAGGATCAGAATCATATGCTTTACGCTTCATTTGATCGATATACCAATCTGTATTTAGTAAACTAAGATTAACGACTCGCACATCTGTTCTTATGCCTTCAACATCTTGGAGATACCAAAGTGGGAATGTATCGTTATCACCATTTGTAAATAAAATGGCATTGGGTGCGCAACTATTTAAGTAGTTATAAGCAAAATCTCTAGCAGCGTAAGTGTCAGATCTATCGTGATCGTCCCATCCTTCTTTTGCCATAATTGTTGGTACTAGAAGTAAACATAGTACTGTAGCTGCTACTGAACTGATAACAGGGTTGGTGTATTGTCTGAAAATATCAAATACGCCATAAACTCCTATCCCAATCCAAATGGCAAAGGCATAGAATGATCCAACATAGGCGTAATCTCTCTCTCTGGGTTGAAATGGGTATTGATTAAGGTAGATTACAATGGCCAAACCAGTAAAGAAGAAGAGAAGTAGTACTACGAAACCATCTTTCCAGTTTTTACTGAATTGAACTAATATTCCTAGTATACCGAGTAGAAGTGGTAAGAAGTAGAATTTGTTCTTTGCTTTGTTATTAGCCAATTCAGGTGGGAGTAAATCTTGTGGACCAACTAATGCCTCATCAATAAAGTCAACCCCACTTATCCAGTTTCCTTTACCAAATTCTACATGCCCTTGTAAATCGTTCTGACGACCCACATAATTCCAAGCAAAATACCTTAAGTACATATGACCAATTTGATACTTAAAGAAGAAGGTAAGATTTTCAGCAAATGTGGGCTTTTGAATTATTTCCTGTTCTCCTCTTTCGTTCACATATTTTACAGATTTTCCTTTAATATCTGCAATTCTCTTGTAAGCTCTCACATGACTACCCTGTGAGCTATACATACGAGGGAATGTGGTTTTGAATTTCTTGTCGAAGTTTGGCTTAGTGGCCTTTCGGTCATCAGAGATGAAATATTTATCGCTGTTAGGTGATTTAGAATACACAGGCGATCCATCGTGATAAGGATCCGTTTTGTCTATTGGTGCGTTATAATATTGGCCAGTTAATAATGGTCTGTCACCATATTGTTCCCGTTGTAAATAAGAAAGTAAAGAGAATACATGCTCAGGGTTATTTTCATCCATCGGCGGATTAGCGCTAGATCTAATTACAATAAGTGCATAAGATGAGTAACCAATTAGGATAAATGTAAAACAGATTATAGCTGTGTTAAGTATTTTATACCCGTTTTGTTTGCTCCATTTAAGGCCGTAAAGTATGCCTCCTATTATTAGCGAACCATAAACAATAAGGCCACTGTTAAATGGTAGACCAAAATCGTTTACAAAAAGAAGTTCAAAGCGCGATGCAACCCAGATAAATCCTGGTATAATGCCATACTGCACTATAACGAGTATAGAGAAAGAGACAATAAAAGCAATGATAAGTCCTTTTCTCGTGTACTTAAATTTTTTGAAGTAATACACCATCCCGATGGCAGGAATAGCTAATAAGTTTAGTAAATGAACACCAATGGAAAGCCCAACTAAATAGGAAATTAAAACGATCCATTTATCTGAACGTTCTTCATGTGCGTGATCTTCCCATTTTACTATAAGCCAAAAAACTAATGCAGTAAAGCAAGATGACATTGCGTAAACTTCTCCTTCAACCGCGGAGAACCAGAATGAATCTGAAAATGTATAAGCGAGTCCTCCAACAATTCCACTGCCTAGAATTGCATATATATGACCAGTAGTCATTTCTTCTTTAGCACCAACGAGCTTTTTTCCCATGGCAGTAATTGTCCAGAAAAGAAATAAAATTGTAAACGAGCTACATAATGCAGAAAGGACGTTAATCATTTTTGCTACTTGAGTAACATCACCAAATGCGAAAAGGGTAAAGAACCTGCCTAGTAATTGAAAAAAGGGTCCTCCAGGAGGGTGGCCTACTTGAAGTTTATATGCCGAGGCAATATATTCACCGCAATCCCAGAAACTTGCTGTCGGTTCAATCGTTAAGAAATACACAGTAGTTGCGATTGCGAAAACAATCCAGCCTACGAGTGTATTAAGTTTTTTAAATTGATCCATTGCGTTGTTTGTTTGACTGCCAAATTACAGTTAGCGAAAATATGAAATAATCGTTTTGTTTTTCGTAATCATTTGTCAATTCATCAGTCTGAAGTATATTTGGCTTCGCTTTTAGCCTGCAGGCTATGTGAACGCACGTAAGGAACTATTATTATGGCCGAAATTATGTCTAAGGAGATTGAGGAGAGAGGATATTTGGATATAGAGGTAAGTAACAGTCTTGACCTAGTAAAGGAGATTAATATCCTTAAAAAGGAAAAGAACGCGGTTATTCTTGCGCACTACTATCAGGAGCCTGAAATACAAGACATTGCGGATTTTGTTGGGGATAGCTTAGGTCTTTCTCAAGAAGCAGCACGTACTGATGCGGATTTAATTGTTTTTGCAGGAGTTCAATTTATGGCGGAGACCGCAAAGATTTTAAATCCTACAAAGAAGGTAGTTCTTCCTGATTTAAAAGCAGGTTGTTCTTTAGCTGATTCTTGCCCACCAAACGATTTTAAAGCCTTTAAGGATGCTCATCCAGACCACGTGGTAGTAACTTATGTTAACTGTTCTGCGGATGTAAAGGCTCTTACTGATATTGTTTGCACTTCGTCCAATGCAGTGAGCATTATTAACTCCATCCCTGCAGATAAACCAATCATTTTTGCTCCTGATAAAAATCTAGGAAAGTATTTAATCGGTGAAACAGGAAGAGACATGCTTCTTTGGGATGGAGCTTGCATCGTACACGAAGCTTTCTCTATTGATAAATTATTACAATTGAGTGCGGAACATCCCAATGCTAAAATTATCGCTCACCCAGAGTCTGAAACGCATATTTTGAAAACGGCAGCTTACGTAGGTTCTACAGCTGGTATGATTGATTATGTAAAAAATGAAGACCATGATGAATTTATTGTGGCTACAGAAGCTGGTATTCTTCATCAGATGATGAAAGAGGTTCCGACTAAAAAATTATACGCCGCTCCTGCTCATGAAGACAATACTTGCGCATGCAGCGAATGTCATTTTATGAAAATGAATACCATGAAGAAACTTTATTTGTGCATGAAACATGAACTTCCTGAAATTCATGTTGACCCAGAAATTCAAAGAAAAGCGTTAGTTCCAATAGAAAGGATGCTCGACGTTTCGGCAGGAAAGGTTGTTCAATTAAGTTTATGATTAGAACCGATTTTCTTGTAATTGGTTCCGGGATAGCTGGACTTACCTACGCCTTAAAAGTAGCTCGTCACTTTACGGATAAGAAAGTAACAATCGTTACAAAAGGAGACGAGAGCGAATCAAATACAAAGTATGCTCAAGGTGGTATCGCTTTTGTTTTCCCAGGTAAAGAAGATTCATTCGAAAAACACATCAACGATACTTTGATTGCTGGCGATGGCTTGTGTGATGAGAATATTGTAAAAATGGTTATTGAGGAAGGTCCAGCTCGTTTTGAGGAAATGATTTCGTGGGGAGTGGGTTTTGATAAAGAGGAGTCTGGTGATTTTGATTTAGGAAAAGAAGGTGGTCATTCATTGAACCGAATTGTTCATCACAAGGATGTAACAGGCTACGAAGTAGAAATGTCTTTGCTTCGGCAGATTAAAATGTGTTCCAACATCGAAATGTTAGAACATCATTACGTAATTGATCTGATTACGGAGCATCATAGAAAGGTTCAGTCTAGAAAATTAACCAACGAAGTGAATTGCTATGGTGCATATGTGTTGGCTCAAAAGAGTAGTGAAATACAGAGTATTCTGGCAGACGTAACTATGTTGGCATCTGGTGGCATTGGTCAAGCGTATAGAAATACTACAAATCCATCTATAGCAACAGGCGATGGAGTTGCGTTGGCATATAGGGCGAAAGCGAAGATTAAAGACATGGAATTTGTGCAATTTCATCCGACTGCATTATATGAGCCAGGCGCTGAACAGGCTTTCTTGATTTCAGAAGCGGTGAGGGGTTTTGGGGCCATTCTTAAAACAAGAGATGGCGAAGAATTTATGGGTAAGTATGATGATAGAAAAGAACTTGCTTCCCGTGATATTGTTGCACAGGCTATCGATTCTGAGTTAAAAAAAAGTGGAGAAAAATATGTTTATCTGGATTGTAGTCATTTGGATAAAACAGAATTCGAAAAGCATTTCCCAAACATCACAGAGAAATGCTTGTCGATAGGAATAGATGTGAGTTCTAAGATGATTCCGGTTGTTCCGGCCGCGCACTATTTATGTGGAGGCATTGAGGTGGATGAAAATGGTAGAACAAGTATCAATAATTTATATGCTGGTGGTGAAAGCGCCCGAACTGGTTTGCACGGTGCAAATCGACTTGCATCAAATTCGTTATTGGAAGCTTTGGTATTTGCGCATAGATCATTTATTGATATACAAAATGCTCCAAAAGGAAATTTTGATGACATTGAAATTCCAAATTGGAATGCCGAAGGAACTTCTCATCCAAAAGAAAAAGTTCTCATTACGCATAGTACGGAAGAATTACGTTCTCTTATGAGTGACTATGTTGGTATTGTTAGATCTAATTATCGACTTGCAATGGTTAGAAAGAGACTTGATATGCTTTATTCGGAAACCGAAGAGCTATATGAGAAAACTATTATATCTCCCCAATTGTGCGAATTGAGAAATCTTATAACTGTAGCTTATCTCATTGTGAAACATTCACGACATCGAAAAGAAAATAAAGGAGGTTATTATAACATAGATTGTGCATAATGAAGAGGATTTTACTATGGATTCTACCAATTGCTCTTTTTATTATACAAGGTTGCGGAGAAGAAATTGTTAAAGAACAAACTGATAATATGGTGCCGAAATATTCAAAAGATCCTCATAGTTTTTCAAACCCTAACGAGGCTGTTGTTAAGCACCTCGATCTATCCATTAATCTTGATTTTGAACGCAAAGTGGTATCTGGTGTGGCTAATTATCAGATAGAGAACTTTGGAGGCTCAGAAATAATTTTAGATATTCTTGGATTAGAAATTCACTCCGTTTATACAGGAGAGGAAGATAAAGTGAAGTATAAAATTGAGGAGGGCGACGAAAACGGTAACATGTTAATTATTCCGATTACCAGCTCTACCAAATCTATAGAAATAGAATATACTACAAGTCCTATTGCAATGGCTTTACAATGGCTTGCTCCAGAGCAAACGGGAGGTAAGAAGATGCCATTTCTTTATACGCAAGGTCAGGCTATTTTAACGAGAACTTGGATTCCTTGTCAAGATAGCCCGGGGATTAGATTTACTTATAATGCTAAGGTTAAAGTGCCAGAAGGCATGATGGCTGTGATGAGTGCAGATAACACTCAATCCAGAAACAATACGGGTGAATATAGTTTCGTAATGGATATTCCGGTACCGAGTTATCTAGTAGCTATAGCAGTGGGAGACATCGAGTTTAAAGCGATAGGTGAACGGACCGGGGTTTATTGCGAATCATATTTGCTGGATGAATCTGCATATGAGTTTGCGGATATGGAGAAGATGTTGATTGCCACCGAGAATATGTATGGCCCTTACCCATGGGGGAGATATGACGTTATTGTTCTGCCACCTAGCTTCCCTTTTGGAGGAATGGAGAACCCTAAGCTAACGTTTGCGACACCGACAATAATTGCTGGAGACAGATCCCTTACTTCTTTAATTGCGCATGAATTGGCGCACTCATGGTCTGGTAATTTGGTTACTAATGCCAATTGGAACGATCTATGGATCAACGAAGGATTTACCGTTTATCTCGAACAACGTATTATGGAGGAGCTTTATGGTAGAGAATATGCAGAGATGCTTTCTTCTCTCAGTCTTCAAGAATTAGAAGATGAAATTGAGGAAATGGGAAATGATAACCCAGATACTCGATTGGAGATAGATTTAGAAGCACGAAATCCAGATGACGGGTTTTCGGGAGTACCTTATACTAAGGGATACATGATGCTTCGGAAAATGGAAGAAACTTTCGGTAGAGATAAGTTTGATGAATTTTTGAAAGGGTATTTTAAAACATTCCAATTTACTAGTGTTACTACTGATGTAGTTGAATCTTATATTAAGACCAATCTAATTGATAGATATAATATTGCCTTTAATACGGACGAGTGGATTCATGAACCTGGATTACCAGAATCTATATCTAAAATCAATTCTGATAAATTTGAAAAAGTCGAAGAATCAATTTCTATTATGTTGGCGAGCGGAGCGTATGGCGATCTTAGAATAGCAGATTGGTCTACCCACGAATGGTTGCATTTTATACATCATCTTCCGAGTGATTTAGTGATAGAACAAATTGCCCGAATTGATGAAGAATTCGAGTTTTCGAAATCGGGTAATTCGGAAATATTAGCCGCTTGGTTGTTGTTCTGTGTAGAGAACAATTACTCAGCCGTATTTCCTGAAGTAGAAAAGTTCTTAATTAATGTAGGTCGTAGAAAGTTCTTAACTCCATTATACAAAGAGCTAATTAATTCGGATGACAAACATCCTGGATTGGCAAAAGATATTTATTCGAAGGCGAGGGCTAACTATCATTCTGTTTCTTATGAGACGTTGGATAGGTTGTTTGAATAGTTCACGGATTTTAAAAGCTAGTTATGAGACTAACAATACTCTTGATATTTCTATCTTACGGTGTCGCTATAAAGGCTCAAGTTCCTCCAGGGGTGTACAATATTCCAGGTTATCAGCCGCCTTTACCATATGCAACTTCTATATATGCAACGCCTGCTTATCCTAATACATATGCATATTCAAAGTTTCCTTATAGCGTGCAAAAGAAGGGATGCGCAAAAGAGTACAGATTTCATCGAGGAAAAATCCATTTTATTGATGGAACTGTAGTTAGGGGGGAAATAAGACTTGGTAAAACGAATCTAGAATATAAAAGTACAGAGGATGGTACAGTTTCCTTTATTAATGGAATCAAGGTTAAAAACGTATTTCTTGGAGGTACGGATTTCAACTCTGTTCAATATAAGGATGGGAATACAGAATTTATTTTTAATCGAGAAATCAATCAGTTTATAAGAAGATTAACAAAAACCATTCCTTCTATTTATGATAATTTTTATGAAATAAATGAGGGGCATTGCATGTCCAATAAGTATAAAAAATTTGGAATGAATGAAGACGGCTTGTTTAATGACATATTGTCAATGAATGATGTATTGAAATTAAACCCTAAAAATGAATATTTGAATATGCTGGTACATATAGTCGGTTACCATGTTGCTAACTCAAAGCTAAACGTGTATCTCCCTGAGGGAACTTTACCCATTGGTTCAAACCAAGAGTTAGCGTTGAGCGTAGTTAAATTAATTAATGAACCCAAAGTAGATGCTGTAAATGGCTGGGATCAAATGGTTGTTTTATCCCCATTTGGTGTAGAAAGGAGAATGAAGGGTATTATACATCCCGTAACAATAAAGACAGAGAGTTGGACCAAGAAGGTTTACATACATTTTATTGAAGATGGCATACTCCAATTATTGGATGAAAGGTTAATTGAAACAGTAAAGTTAAATGGTAAACTTTTTGAGAAAAGGTATTGCTTTAATAAGGATATCCAAGTATTAGCACATAAATGGAATGTTTTTAATGCAGACTATTATGTCGCCTTCAAGTATAATCAAGGCCGGGTGTTTCTAAAAGATTTGAAAAACTATAAAGGAAATGATTTCATTTTTTTCAAAAAAACAGGGAAGGGTTTGAAATTTATAGCTGGACAAGAAAAGCTAGGAGACATGTATGTAAAAGAGTTTAAAGGGACATTTGAGTAAGTACTACACCAATAAGCCCTTCAGTAAATCACCAACAAAATAAGACATCGCTGCTGCGGCCCCGCCTAAAAGCACCGTCTCCACGACTCCTTTGAATTTGTTGGTATCACTCACATAAGATTTCATGTATCCCACAATTGCAAAAGCAAGTGAGGTTAGAATGCTGGAGGTTAAAAATAGGTCTAGGTCTTTGATGATATCAAGATAGTCTAGTACATAAGCCATTAAAGGAATAAGACCAATTACAATAAAAGCCAGGTAGGTTACAAAAGCAGTTTTAAAAGGGCTTCTGCTATCTTTAATCATCTCTAATTCTTCTCTCATCATTGTGTCTACCCACACTTTTTTATCAGCAGTAATTACTTCAACCACTTGTTCTAGAAGCTCACCTTGAAACCCTTTTTCAGAATAAATTGTTCTTATCTCTTCTACTTCAACATCTCGTAGATTTTCGATTTCCCAATATTCTAATTTTTCGTGTTTGTCGAAATTGTCGTGTTCTGCCTTGCTAGATAAATAGTTGCCTACCGACATGGCAAATCCGTCGGCCAGAAGATTGGCAAAGCCTAAAACCATTATTATTGTGGTGCTGAATTCTGCGCCTGCAGAGCCGGCAACAACGGCAAATGTTGTTACGCTACCGTCTATGCCACCATACACAAATTCGCCTAAATATTTTTGAAACTTCCCGAACCTAGAGCCTGACTCATGGAAATCTAGTTCGTTATGAGTCGGCATATTGAATTATTTTGTGTGTCCAGTTACTATTTTGCAATCAGGAAGTAATTCTGTAACTCGGTCAACAATTTTTTTCTCTTCTTCTTTATTCAACATGTCTTCCATTTTGAATTCTCTCAAGTTTTTAAGTTGAGCTAATTCTTTAGGGATGAAAATGCCATTATGCATACCGCTAATGTCTATGTATTGCAATTTTTCCATCTTGCCAATTGCAGCAGGTAAAGACGATATATAGTTGAACCCTAAGCTTAACCTTTCCACATTTGGAAGTGTACATATCGAAACGGGAAACGATTTAAGTTTTTGCATTGCAATATCCATGTACTTAACATCTGCTTTATTAGCCATTGCTTTATCAAGAACATCATAATATTGATCATCGAACATAAGATCGTTCATGCTAACGTTATCTTGTGCATGCAGCGAGCGAGCAAAATTTGACGTAAACAACACTACAAGAATAAAAGAAAAAAATAATTTTGATTTTAACATAATTTAATTTTTAAAATGTATAACGAACACTAAGCGCACTGTGGTCTCCAGCAAAATTCGCACCATTGTTTAAATACATCACAGGTTTGTAATCTATAGTTAACGCAATTGGTGCTTTTGTGAAAACATATTCTAATCCAATAATTCCGACAATACCTACAGCTGCATCTCCATCACCTGTCCAAATCGACCCGCCAGCCCCAAGATACCAGTGCAGTTCATCTGTCGGGAAGAGTTTTTGATCTAATTTCCAATGAAGTTCATATATTGCTTCAATGTTTACGCCTCCTTCATAGCGTGCACCTACAATGAATTCTAAAAAAGCATCTTGAATTCCATGTTTATAGGTTAACGCCATTCCTGGGTATCCTAACCTTGCTCCAATAGCCTTTTCATAGCTTTGACCCATTGATTGAGTGGTTAATATCATTATACCTCCAATGATAAGGATAATTACTTTCTTCATTTTCTTCAATAATTGGTTACTCTTCTGTAAATGTAATTTTTTTATTTAAGTAAAAAACTTCTAGCTAAGTCAGTGTAATAGTGCTCAGGTATGTTTTTTTTATAATTTTGCGTTCTTTTAAAATCAGATTTAATGAGTAAAAAACGAATATTAGTTATAGGTGCTTTGGGGCAAATTGGTACTGAGCTAGTGCAAAAACTTAGGGAGATACATGGTGAAGACAATGTAATTGCTTCGGATGTGAGAAATGCTAAGTATGAAGGTATTTTCGAGCAATTAGATGTGATGAATAAGGATCAGGTATATACTTTGGTTAAAAAGTATAATATCACGGAAGTCTATCTTTTGGCTGCGATGCTTTCTGCGAAGGCCGAAGAAAATCCTGATTTAGGATGGAATCTTAATATGGATTCTTTAATGAATATGCTTCATCTAGCGAAAGAAGATTGGATTAAAAAACTTTATTGGCCAAGTTCGATTGCAGTATTCGGACCAACTACTCCGTTTGTAAACACGCCTCAGGATACAGTTACAGATCCTAATACGGTTTACGGAATATCAAAGTTGGCAGGTGAAAGATGGTGCGAATATTTTCATAAGAGATATAGAGTAGATGTGAGAAGTTTGAGATATCCAGGACTTATTAGCTATAAATCACCTCCAGGTGGTGGAACTACTGACTATGCAATTAATATATTTTATTCGGCTGCAAAAGGAGATATCTATCCTTGTTTTTTGAAAGAAGACGCGACTTTGCCAATGATGTATATGGAGGATGCAGTAAGAGCTACCATTGAACTAATGGACGCGCACCCGGATGATGTTAAAGTTAGATCGGCCTATAACTTAAGCGCTATAAGCTTTTCTCCAGGTGAACTGACAAGAGAAATTCAAAAGACTTATCCTGAGTTTGACACATTATATCAACCAGATTTTAGACAGCAAATTGCGGAAAGCTGGCCACAGGTTATAGATGATAGCGTAGCACGTAGAGATTGGGGCTGGGAGCACAAATTTGAGCTAGGAGATATTTGCAAAGAAATGATCGATAATATATCGGCATAATCTGTCTTTCAGTGTTTTAGCTCAAATAAGTAATATTTCAGGGAAAAAAAACGGCCTATTTGTTGAACATTAGATAATTTTTGACGTAGTTTTAGTTACTGCAAAAGAGAGAAAGCTATTTTTTACATGTTAAATAAAATATTAATAATTCTGTCTATATCAGTTGTTTCCACAGCTGCTGCCTTTGGTTCTGATCAGTCATTTGACATGGATGCTGAAACAGGCGACACCATAAATTATAAGGATGTTTCGAATATGCGTCAAGGTCATTGGATTTTTACGGGTCGAATGAAGCGGATGGCTGCTTATGATGATGATCAGAAAGTAGAAGAAGGTGATTACGCAAATAATAGAAAAAATGGTTTGTGGAAAAGATACTTCACTAATCAGCAGCTTAAATCAGAGGTAAATTATAGAAACAATAAGCCTGACGGAGATTATAAAGAGTACTACGACAATGGAACATTGCAAGAATCAGGGACCTGGAAAAACAATAAGAATGTAGGTAATTTTGTACGTAAGCATCCAAATGGGTCGGTTGCACAAGAGTTTGCGTTTAATGCCAAAGGGAAGCGAGAAGGAACACAAAAGTATTATTTTGACAACGGGCAACTTCGTATAGAAGGAAGCTGGGATGGTGGTCAAGAAGCGGGAGTTGTAACGGAGTATACATCTACAGGAGAGGTTAAGTCAGAAAAGTTTTATGGTGAAGGCGGAGTACTTGATGCTGGTAAAACAAAGATTTATGATGTAAAAGAGATTGCAATTCCTGTTGCCGAAGTTATTCCTGAACCAGAAGAAGTTAAAATGGCTGCTGTCGTTCAGAATGGTGAGCAGAAAAATATTGGACGTTTTACCGGAGAAGGACATAATACATTATACAGAAGGGATGGTCAGATCTCTAAAATTGGAGATTTTAAAGGTGGTCGACTATGGAGAGGGAAAGTTTATCATTATGACGGAGATGGAATCTTAGGAGGAATCTCAATCTATAAGAAGGGTAAATATCAGGGAGAAGGAGTTATCGAAGAAGGACAATAATCTTTGTTCTTACATAATCAGCATTTATTTTCCTATTTAATTAAAATCTTGTTTTCTTTGGTTTAATGAAAAACCAGCTATCAATTTATAATACAATTACTAAACAAAAAGAGCTGTTTGAACCTTTAGACGCTCCCTTTGTTGGTATGTATGTATGCGGTCCCACTGTATACAGCGATGTTCATATAGGAAATTGCAGAACTTTTATTTCGTTCGATATTGTTTATCGTTACTTAACCTATCTAGGATATAAGGTTCGTTATGTTCGAAACATTACAGATGCTGGTCATTTAGAAAATGATGCAGATGAAGGTGAAGATAAGATTGCTAAGAAAGCTAGACTAGAGAACGTTGAGCCAATGGAAATAGCTGCACGTTATGCAAATGGCTTTCATGATGTAATGAAGCAGTTCAATACAATTGAGCCTAGTATTGAACCATTGGCTACGGGCCATATAATTGAGCAGATTGCCATGGTTAACAAAATCATAGACAATGGTCTTGCATATGAGGTTAATGGCTCTGTTTATTTTGATGTTATCAAATACAACGAAACAAATAATTACGGAATTCTTTCTGGAAGAAAAATCGAAGATTTAATGTCTGGCCAAAGGGTTCTTGAGGGACAGTCGGAAAAACGAAACACTTGTGATTTTGCTTTATGGAAAAAAGCTTCGGATTCACACATTATGAAGTGGGATTCTCCTTGGGGTGAAGGATTTCCTGGATGGCATTTGGAATGTTCTGTGATGGGATCTAAATATTTAGGAGCTCCTTTCGATATACACGGAGGAGGGATGGATCTGAAATTTCCCCATCATGAATGTGAAATAGCGCAAACAGTAGCAGGTGTGGGTGAAGACCTTGCGAAATATTGGATGCATACCAATATGCTCACTATTAATGGACAACGAATGGGAAAATCTGTTGGCAACTCGCTTTTACCAGAAGAGTTGTTCTCAGGAGATAATAAACTGATGGACCATGGTTATGATCCAATGGTGGTTCGTTTTTTCATGATGCAAACGCACTATGCAAGTACTCTAGATTTCTCAAATGAAGCGTTACAAGCTGCAGAAAAGGGATTTACTAAATTGATGAAAACAATTTCCTTGCTGAAAGAATTACCGACTAGCCCTACATCTTCACAAAACTTTGGAGACATTAAAAAGAGATGTGATGAGGCCATGAACGACGATTTTAATACGCCTGGATTAATTGCAACTTTGTTTGATGGCGTAAGACTTATAAATTCGGTTAAGGATGGCAAAGAGACTATCACCAAAGATGACCTGGAGTTGATCGATTCTTTATATAGTGGTTATGTGTTTTCTGTTTTAGGCCTTAAAGAAATATCTTCTTCGTCGAATGATTCAGTAGATGATTTGATGGAGATAATTATTGCTCTTCGCCAGCAGGCTAAGGAAAATAAAGATTACTCTTCGGCAGATTTTATTCGAGATAAATTAGCTGAGATTAAAATTTCATTAAAAGATGGAAAAGATAAGGTAGCCTGGAACTATGAGGAATAGTTGGTCATATCTATCTATTATTCTACTAGGAGTGTTTTTAATATCCAGTTGTGAAACTTCGGAACTAGAAAATGGAAAAACCAAGTTTGATAAATCCGAAGTATTAGTTCCTAATTTTAGCGCCGATTCATCTTTCGCTTATGTGAAAACACAGGTTCAGTTCGGCCCAAGAGTACCTAATTCAGAGGCACAACTCCAATGCGCAAAATATTTATCTAAAAAGCTTAATGATTTTGGCTTGACAGTGATTGAGCAAAAAGGAGAGGTAATGGCATACAATGGAGAAAAGTTAAGGATGATAAATATCACTGGCAGATATAAACCTTTATCAAAGAAAAGAGTTTTGCTTTTTGCTCACTGGGATTCTAGGCATATTGCTGACAAAGATGAAATTGATAAAGATCTACCGATTGATGGAGCTAACGACGGAGCTAGTGGAGTCGGAGTGCTGTTGGAAATTGCTCGCCAAATTCAAATATCTGGTCCTGAGGTTGGGATTGATATTGTCTTTTTTGATACAGAAGATTATGGTCCACCAGCTGGGTTTAATACGCCGTTAGGAAAAGAGTTTTGGTGTTTAGGTTCTCAATATTGGGGAAAAAATGTGCCTATGGATAACTTTTATGCTATGTATGGAATAGGCTTAGATATGGTTGGCGCAAAAGGAGCCACGTTTCCAAGAGATGGTTTTTCGATGTCCAAGGCAGGATGGGTAGTAAAAAAAATATGGGATAAGGCGAACCAAATAGGATATTCAGATTATTTCGTTTACGATCAGGTTGGCGGATTAACAGACGATTATGTCTTTGTGAACAGATATACGGGAATTCCATGTGTAGACATAATTAACATAGACTTGATTAATGGCAACTTTGGTGATTTTCATCATACGCATAAAGACGGAATGGATATAATTGACAAGAATACATTAAAAGCAGTCGGACAAACTGTTTTGGATGTAATCTATAACGAAATTTAGTATGGCTCAAGAAAAGAAATTATTTCTCTTAGACGCGTTCGCACTTATTTATAGAGCCTATTTTGCGTTTAGTAAAAACCCAAGATACAATGCTAAAGGAATGAACACATCGGCTGTTTTGGGCTTTACCAATACACTTTATGAAGTTCTTCGAAAAGAAAAACCAACGCATATTGCTGTTATTTTTGATTTGCCTGGGCAGAATATTAGGGAGATTGAATATTCTGAGTATAAAGCTAACCGGGAGTCGATGCCAGAGGATATTGCTATTTCAATACCATATATTAAAAGAGTAATTGAAGGGTTTAATATTCCTATCCTTTCGAGCGAAGGTTATGAAGCAGATGATGTTATCGGGACATTGGCTAAAATCGCTGAGCAAAAAGGGTTTACTACGTACATGATGACGCCCGATAAAGATTTCGGCCAACTTATTACAGAAAACATTTTCATGTTTCGACCAGGAAGAGGTGGAGAAGATCCACAGGTTTGGGGAATCCCAGAAATCTGTGAACGGTTTAGCATAAAGCATCCATTACAAGTTATAGATATTCTTGGAATGTGGGGAGATGCAGTGGATAATATTCCTGGGATACCTGGTGTTGGAGAGAAAACGGCAAAGAAATTTATTAAGAAGTATGGGAGTATGGAAGGGCTTTACGAGAATACTCATGAATTAAAAGGGAAGCAAAAAGAAAATGTAGAGAATTTTAAAGAGCAAGCATTTCTATCTAAAAGACTTGCAACAATTCTATTAGATGCTCCCGTTGAATTCAATGAGGCAGATATGCTAATAAAGGAGCCTAACGCGCAGGCTTTGACAGAATTGTTTGCCGAAATGGAGTTTAGAACACTCGCCACAAGGATTTTGGGCACTTCCATTAAGGTCGTGAAAGATGAAGGTCAGATGGATCTATTTAGTATTCAAAATAATGAAGAAGAAGTTTCTTTAATTGAATTGAAGAATATTGAAAATACCGATCACCAGTACCACTTAATAGCTAAAGAACAAGGACGAGATGTTGTAATAGGAGAACTATTACAACAAGATAGTTTCTGTTTTGATACAGAAACTACAGGGATAGATCCTCAAACAGCAGAGATTGTAGGGATATCATTTTCTTTTAGAGCGCATCACGGGTATTATATTCCACTGCCCGAAAATAGAGAAGAAGCCTTAAGCATCTTAGCTGAATTTAAAGAAGTATTTGCCAATCAGAAAATCGAAAAAATAGGTCAAAATATTAAGTATGATATTTCTATTCTAAAGCGATATAATATATCCGTACAAGGCCAATTGTTCGATACAATGCTAGCACATTATCTTTTGCATCCAGATCAAAAGCATAATATGAATATACTTTCTGAAACATACCTTCATTATTCTCCCGTGTCTATTGAGAAGTTGATAGGCAAAAAAGGGAAGAATCAGAAAAGCATGCGGGATATAGAGCCGGACGAGGTGAAAGAATACGCCACAGAAGATGCAGATATTACATTCCAATTGAGCAATTATTTTAAGCCAAAGCTTAAAGAAGGTGGATTAGAAAGGTTGTTTTATGATATCGAAATTCCTTTGGTTCCTGTGTTGGCAAACATGGAGGCTGAAGGGATAATGCTTGATGCTCAGGGGCTTTTAAGTTATTCAGAGGAGTTAGGGAAAGATATTGTTGAGATTCAAAAGAAGGTGATAGAGCTGGCTGGTAGAGAGTTTAATTTGTCTTCGCCTAAACAACTGGGTGAGATTTTGTTCGACGAATTAAAAATAGATGATAAAGCAAAAAAGACAAAAACAGGGCAGTATTCAACTAGTGAAGACGTACTACTTAAATTAGAGTCCAAGCATGAGATAATTCCTAAGATTTTAGATTATCGTTCGTTAACCAAATTAAAATCTACTTATGTGGATGCCTTACCCGAATTGGTTAACCCTAATACAAATAGAATTCATACATCTTACATGCAAGCTGTTGCGGCTACAGGAAGATTGAGTTCTATTAATCCCAACCTCCAGAATATCCCAATCAGAACAGAGAGAGGTAGAGAGGTACGGAAGGCTTTTATTCCTCGAAATGAAAATTTCACTTTGTTCTCTGCGGATTACTCGCAAGTAGAGCTTCGAATTATGGCCGATCTGAGTGAGGATGAGGGCATGATTAAGGCGTTTAATGATGGAATAGATATTCACACTGCTACGGCGTCTAAAGTCTATCACGTGAGCTTAGATGAGGTGAGTGACGATATGAGGAGAAACGCAAAAATGGTAAACTTTGGAATTATTTATGGAATTTCTGCTTTTGGTTTGGCTCAACGTTTAAATATTAAAAGGCAAGAAGCAAAGGATATAATTGAAAGCTACTTTGCTGAGTATCCCCAAATAAAGACTTACATGGATGGTATAATCGACAAGGCAAGAGAACAAGGTTATGTAGAAACCATTTTAGGCAGGAAACGGCACCTTAAGGATATAAATTCTCACAATGCAATTGTTAGAGGGTTTGCAGAAAGAAATGCAATTAATGCTCCTATTCAGGGATCAGCGGCAGATATTATTAAAATTGCTATGATCAATATAAATGATGAGATGGAGAAAAAGGACATGAAGTCTAAGATGTTATTGCAAGTGCATGACGAACTTATTTTTGATCTACATAAGGAGGAAATAGGAATTTTAGAACCAATGGTTACTGATTTTATGGAAAATGCTGTAAGAATGAAAGTTCCATTAAAGGTAGAATCGGGGCAAGGAGAAAATTGGTTATTGGCTCATTAGGTAACCTTTTGTTCTCAAAAACGAATAATAGTAATAATTTTTTATATTTGTTCAGTACTATTTCAGTATATAACCTAATTAAGTATTATGAAAACAATTTCAACAAAAAATATATTTTATTTATTACTAGTTCAGTTAGCGGTATTTCTTGCTGTGGGATGCGCAAGTGAGGAAGGAGGAGCGGAGTCTGAAGAGGCTGTTTCTGAAGAAGAAGCTATTCCTGACGTAAATAAGGATGAGTTAATTCAATCTAGTTCAGAGAAAATATTTTATGCTATTCCATCACCAATAGAGATGGCAGCAATTATTAAAAAAACAGGTGCTACTTATTCTGGTGATATTTTAAACGATGTTAAGAATGTGGATAACTATTCAACAAATAGCTCTAAAGCACTTAACCTTGGTATATACGGTGCAGATTTAAGTTACACTAGTATATTCGGACAAACACAAGAGTCTATGTTGTATTTTTCTTGTGCTAAGAAATTAGCGGATGGATTAGGAATAACCAGTGCATTCTCTGCTGAGAACGTATATAGAATTCAACAGAACTTGGGTAATAAAGATACATTGGTTCAAATTATTTCTGAATCATATTGGTCATCTGAGTCGTATTTAAAAGAAAACGACAGAGCAGATGTCTCAGCTGTTATTGTAACAGGTGGCTGGATTGAAGGTTTATACATTGCAGCACAATTGGCATTGCAAATACCTGATAATAATGAAATATTGGAAAGAGTTGCAGAACAAAAATTATCTCTTGAAGATCTGATTAAATTGTTAGAGAACTTTAATGATGAAGATTTGAATGCGCTTAAAGCTCAGTTAGCAGAATTGTCTACAATATTTGAAGCGGTTGATATAAAAATCGGCGAGAACAACGTTGAACTGAACGAAGAGTCTAAAGTTCATAGCATTACTACTAAAAGTGAAATTTTGATTCCTAATGAGTTATTAGGACAAATTGCTGATAAAGTAGGCGCAATTAGAAGCGGAATAGTCAATTAATATTTTAATAGATAGAACCATGATAAAAGCAAAATTATATATCGTATTGGCATCTGCCTTTTTAATGTTAGTGGGAATTAACGTTGATAGCCAGGCTCAGTGTAAATCGTTTACAAAAAAGAAATGTGTACCACAATTGGCACCTTATATCCATAATGGGCAGTTTAACAGTGCTGTCATAGCAGCTGGAGAAACCGTTGAAATTGGCATGGTGTTTTACAAAGGCCAAGATTATAGAGTATTGGTTGGAACACAAGAAGTTCTAGGAGAAGTAGTCTTTATGTTAATTGATGGAGATGGTAAAGAATTATATAGCAACGGAGGCGGAGATGATAACTTCGATTTTAATGTTGATGCGACGCAAAGATTAACTATAAGAATTGTAGCTCCTAAATCAGAGACAACAACAGGGATTTTACCTAGTGGATGTATCTCACTTCTAATTGGTTTTAAAGACTGATTATAAAGAAGAGTTAATATTAAACAATAAAAAGTGTGAGCAAATGCTCACATTTTTTATGTCTTAAACTTTTATTTTTGGAACGCTTGATTTAATCTAAGCTTACTACTTAAATTTATATTTTACTTAGCGCTTGATCGATATCAACAATAAGATCTTCTATGTCTTCAACCCCAACACTAAAACGTATTAAAGAATCAACTACACCACTTCGTTCTCTTATCTCTTTAGGGATAGCTGCATGGGTCATAGAAGCTGGATGTGAACATAATGACTCAACACCACCTAAAGACTCTGCAAGAGTAAATACCCTAACACTGCTTAAGAAAGTATAGGCATCCTCCATTTTATTCCCTCTGATGATAAATGATAAGTTTCCTCCGAAGCCACTCATTTGTTCTTTTGCAATACTATGGTTTGGATGATCTTCAAATCCTGGCCAGAAAACTTTTTCAACCTTGTCATGGTTACGTAAGTGATTCGCCATTTTTTCTGTATTCTCACAATGACGTTGCATTCTAAGATGTAAAGTTTTAATACCTCTTAGTACCAAGAACGAATCCTGAGGTCCTGGAACAGCACCACATGTATTTTGAATAAATGCCAATCTTTCTTGTAAGTTATCATTATTACAAATGGCAGCACCCATTATTACATCCGAATGACCACCAATGTATTTGGTGATTGAATGTATAATAATGTCTGCACCTAAATCCATTGGGTTTTGTAAGTAAGGCGATGCAAAAGTATTATCTACAACTAAGATTAGATCCTTGCTTTTAGATATTTCAGATACAGCTTTGATATCAATGATATTCATCATTGGATTTGTCGGTGTCTCCACCCAAATCATTTTAGTATTATCATTCAACTTTTCTTTAATAGCGGCAGTATCATTCATTGGAACAAAATGGAAAACTATGCCATAGTTCTTAAAGATTGTTTCGAATATTCTGTAACTACCACCGTAAAGGTCATTCGTAGAAATAACTTCATCACCTGGGCTTAATAATTTAATGATAGCATCGGTTGCTGCCATGCCGCTAGCAAAGCATAATCCATGCTTGGCATTCTCTAAAGCGGCTAAATTCTTTTCTAAAGTGTGTCTAGTTGGATTTTGAGACCTTGAGTACTCATAACCTTTGTGCTCACCTGGTGCAGTCTGAACGAACGTCGAGGTCTGGTATATTGGAGTCATTATTGCTCCTGTAGCCGAATCTGGTTCAATTGCTGCGTGTATTACTTTAGTTCCGAATTTCATTATTTCGTCTATTAAATTTAAGGTGCAAAAAAACTAAAATAGTACGGTTATATCTAGGGTTTTGCGAACTTTCTTTTCGTCCATCCAGGCAATATGAGAGCACCTATAAACAAATAGGGATAAAATGTCACAAGACGCCATAAAATAGCGAGGCTTGAGATGATAGAAACGGGGATAAGTCCAGCAAGAAATAAGGTGAATATATATTCGGCTATTCCTGAACTACCTGGAGTAGGAGAAACCAACATTATTATCCACATTACAAGTTGTTTTGCTATTACGATGCTATAGCTAGATAAGGGCGTAAATAAAAGAATGATAAAGATTAAAACAGAGTATCTGGAGAGCCAAGATACAGCAGTTGCCAGTCCGATTTGAAGCCAGAAAAAAGCTGGTTTGTTTCGAAATTCTATAGAACTCGTTTCTAAATCATTACTAAACTTTAGGCCAAATTCCTTTTTTAATCTTAATACAGGTAGATTGAAAGCTAATAAAATGATTTTCCGAATTAGATTAGGTGCCACAAAAATAGCGCTGAATAAAACGATGGAGAGAATACTTAGAATCCCATAGCCTACGTAAAATATACTCTTTATGGGAAGTTGAGTGCCAAAGATAGAGAGGTCTGTATCTTGGTTGAAAACAACGGAACTTCCTACTAAAAGAATAGTAAAAGGAGCAAATATAATCAGAAACAACTCGTCGAAAAGAGCGGTGATCAGCACTGTAGCAGTGCTCTTTCCTGGTGAAAGACCTTCTTTGTAGAGTATGTAAAATGCTACCGATGAGCCACCTACTATCGAAGGCGTTACTGCGGATGCAAATTCCCAAAGAAAAATAATATTAAAAGAGTTTTTCCAGCTAATTACTTTATCTGTTATAATCCTTATTCTATACATGTAAGCCAAATCACGTAAAGAGGCCAATAAAATGATAACAAATATTAGAAGGCAATTCGTTAATGAAAGTGTAAATTCTGGAATCCCATATTCTTTGAATTCATCTTGTAGAAGATAATATGATATGCCTAGACCTATTAGAATAGGGAAGACGGTCATTCGTAATCGTAGAACTCTTTTACTTTCCTTTTTAGTTCCGGAGATACTCATATGTTAATTGCTAATTTTGTAAAAAAATACCAATGAAGAAAATATATCATTTATCAACTTGCTCAACTTGCAGTAGGATACTGAAAGAGATTTCCATTGACGAAAGTTTTGAATTACAAGATATCAAAAGTAATAAAATTACGGAGGAGCAATTATTGGAAATGCGAGCTCTTAGTGGTTCCTATGAAGCTTTGTTTAGTCGTAAAGCTATCAAATATAGGACTATGAAGTTAGGGGACAAAAATTTGTCTGAAATAGACATTAAGAAACTAATATTAGAAGATTATACTTTTCTTAAAAGACCGGTTTCCTTGATAAACAAAGAAATCTTTATTGGGAATTCGAAAAATAATATTGAATCACTAAAATTGACTCTCAAAGCATAATGACAAGGTGGATGGCCCATGTGGCTTTGCTCATTGCTAACATAATTTATGGTGTAAATTATTCGATAGCAAAGTTGGTTATGCCTGATTTTGTTGAGCCATTTGGCTTTGTAGTATTAAGAGCTACTGGTGCGGCAATTTTCTTTTGGTGTTTGCATTTTATCTCTAAAAAGGAAAAAATAGATAACAATGACTATCTGAAATTTGCATTATGCGCTGTGTTTGGTGTTGCTTTAAATCAATTGATGTTTTTGAAAGGGCTCAACCTTACCACGCCAATAAACGCTTCAATAATAATGACTTCCAATCCGATTTTAGTATTAATAATAGCTAGTGTAATTATTCGTGAAAGAGTTACAATTTTTAAAATTACTGGAATAGCACTTGGCTTAATTGGTGCTCTACTATTATTGAGTTTTAAAAAGGATTTCTCTTTCGGTTCGGAGACTATAGAGGGCGATATGTATATATTAATCAATTCTCTTTCTTATGGAATTTATATTTCATTGGTAAAAGGATTATTACAGAAATACAACCCTTTAACCGTTGTTAAATGGGTGTTCTCTTTCGGTGTGTTTTTCGTTATGCCTTTTGGCTTTTCGGAAGTAATGGAAGTAGAGTGGAGCAGTTTTGGTCTTGATATTTGGGGAGCTGTTCTCTTTGTAGTTTTTGTTACTACATGTTTTGCGTATTTGTTAAATACGTTTGCTCTTGTCAAATTATCTCCTTCGGTAGCAAGTACCTATATTTATTTACAACCTCTCTTAGCGGCATTCTTTGCTATACTGATGGGGCAGGATGAATTGGACCTAATTAAAGTTATTTCGGTGGTAATTATTTTAGGTGGAGTTTATCTGGTGAGCAGGCCAACCTCATTGGTTAAATAGACTTCGAATTTCTCACTCTTTCCTTACCTTTATATAAAATATTTATATCATGATAAAATCAATGACCGGCTACGGTAAAACTCTAATTGATGGCGAAATTAGAAGATTTCAAGTTCTAATGAAGTCATTGAATAGTAAGCAATTGGATGTTAGTTTAAAGATGCCTGATTTGTTTAGGGATAAAGAGCTTGAGATAAGATCTTTTTTAGCGGAAAAATTTGTTAGAGGTAAAATTGACGTGCGTATTTCTTATGAGAACATTGGTGGAGAAAAAGGGAAGGAAATAGATAGGGAAAAGGTTAATTCTTATTATAAAGAATTGAAGGAAATTAATGAAGGGCTTAATAATGACTCTAATGTCGATTATTTGAGTTTGATCCTGAAAATGCCAGATATCATGATATCTAAGTCACATGATTTTGATGAGAACGAGTGGAGTAAGGTGAGAGAAGGAATACATAGCGCTGCGAAAGAACTGGATGCGTTCAGGATTATGGAAGGAGACGTATTAGAGAAGGACGTTGTAATTCGTATAGACTTGATTGGGAAAGCGTTGGTTGAGATTGAGAAATTTGAGTATAAGAGAGAAGAATATATTAAAGACAAGATTAAGCAGTCGTTAGAAGAGTTAATTGAAAAAGATAGAATAGATGAAAATCGGCTTGAACAGGAATTAATTTATTATCTCCAAAAGATTGATATTACTGAAGAAAAGGTGCGATTGAAAAGCCATTTGGATTATTTTATAAACGTTTTGAAATCTGGGAATTCAGAGGGTAAGAAACTAAGTTTTATAACCCAAGAAATGGGGAGAGAGATTAATACGATTGGCTCTAAGGCAAATGATGCAAGCATGCAAAAGGTAATAGTTGAGATGAAAGATGAGTTAGAGAAGATTAAAGAACAACTGTTAAATATATTGTAGTTCGGATGAAAAAAATGATTATTCTTTCTTCTCCTTCAGGTGCTGGGAAAACCACTATCATG
The DNA here is from genome assembly GCA_013214975.1 of Flavobacteriales bacterium. NCBI lineage: Bacteria > Pseudomonadati > Bacteroidota > Flavobacteriia > Flavobacteriales > Flavobacteriales bacterium. The sequence goes on along the minus strand of JABSPR010000004.1, from coordinate 13,304 downwards.
AAACATTTGATCAAGTGCAATTTGAATTTGAGGTTTTCTATTTCTGCTTGCAGTAGGAAAATGCGACCTGGTGAAGTAGATGGGAAAGACTACTATTTTCTTTCAACAAAAGAGTTCAAGGAGAAATTGGCTCAAAATGAGTTTGTAGAATGGGAAGAGGTTTATGACGGTTTGTTTTATGGTACTCTTAAATCTGAGCTCGAAAGGATATTCGATTTGGGTGAGAATGTAATATTCGATGTAGATGTTCTTGGTGCAATAAACATTAAGAAAGAATATGGTGATAAAGCGCTATCAATTTTTATTATGCCCCCATCAAAAGAGGCTTTAAAACAGAGATTGCTTAATAGAGGTACTGAATCTCCAAGAAGTATCGAAGAGCGTTTGGAAAGAGCAGAAGAGGAAATGTTGAGATCGGAAGAATTTGATAAAATTGTTGTGAATGATCAACTTTTGGTAGCTTGTGAAGAGACTGAGCAAATAGTGAGATCTTTCCTTAAATAAATTTACTCTATGAATATTGGATTGCTTTTCGGGTCGTTTAATCCAATTCATAAAGGTCATATTTCGGTTGCAGAATACTTCATGAAACAAGACTGTATAGATGAAGTTTGGCTAGTAGTTACGCCGGCGAATCCCTTTAAGGATATGAGTCAAACGGTATCTGGCGATCAGCGCTTAGAAATGTGCCGATTAGCCTGTAATAATACTTCGATATCTATTTGTGATATAGAATTTGGTTTGCCTAAACCAAATTATACTTATTCTACGCTGCAGCTATTACGTGATTTACATAGAGATAAGAAGTTTAGCCTAATTGTTGGGGATGACAATATAGATACGCTGAACCTCTGGAAAAACTACAAGGACATTATTTTAAATCATGAGATTCTAGTCTACCCAAGAGATATAAAGAAAGAGGTAGAAGTTAATGGCGCATATCAATTCTTTAATGAAGCACCTTTAATACCATGGTCATCTACCTCTATTAGGGAGCAAATTGCTGAGAAAGGCAATATCACTGAAATGGTACCAGATTCTGTAATGAATTATATTCAGAAAAATAGGCTGTATTAATTCCGACTTAATAATCAGTCGATATCAAATGTTATTGAAATTTGTGGATCCAAACGTCCGTATAGCCTGCATCTCGCATTGCATCACGGTCTTTTTTCGCATGTTCATACGAATCGTATTCAGATAGGTAGATGTAGTACCATTCTCGTTCGCTATTAAATACAATGAACGATGTCTTGCCTTTTTTATCCCATTGCATAATTCCAACCTTGGCATTTGAGAAACTTCTGAATGCTTCGATCACAACATAGTAACCTTGTTTCAATGATTGTTGTTCGCCGGTTTCTGTATCAATTACAGATAAGTTTTCTGATCCGTGAATAGCTCTGTCTAGCTCATTAACTTCTCCTTTAACTCGTCCAATATCTGCAACAGCAACTTCTTTGTTATCCACTACATCATGCTCTAAATCAAATATTCTCGCATCTAAGCTATCTATTCTTACAGAATCGTAATCGACTCTTGCTTCTAATGCAGCATATAGAGCACCTAGGCTGTCAATCAGAGGTTTAACATCTTCAAGAGCATCGTCTTTCTTGCTACCGCCACCGTCGCCACTACCACTAATATTAAATCCTAATCCAATTTCATGCGAACCACTTGATTGAGCTGTTATTCCTGCAAATCCAAATTCATACGAGTATAAAATATTTATTTTATCACTGATCATTGCACCACCTGAAGCATGGTAAATACCTCCTGATCTAAACCCTAGACCAACCCAAATCCAGTCGTCATATTTCGTGAGTACTGCAGCTTCAACTTGAACAGGGCTATTTTGACTTAGTCTACCTATTAGTATTGGTTCAAATCGTAATAAGTCGTCTTTAATTCCAAACTCAAATGAGGCATGCATTAAATAATGTCGAGCGTAGGTATAGTTCAGGTTGCTATTTTGATTTTGGTAAAAAGTTGAATTTCCTAGCAAGTTGGGTACGCTTACTCCAACGGTAGCGTCTTCATACGTGTAGTTAATTCCAGCACCTATATCTAATGCAGTACCAACAAAAGAATTGTTTAGCCCACCCATCGAATTTAAGAATACATCATCAGAGCCATCATCAACGTTCATATCTGATAAATTAATTCGATTCTCATGGAATCCGCCATTAACACCAAAACTTATCGTGTGATCAGATCCTACTTCTAAATGGTAAGCATAACTCAACGATCCATTAGTGGATTTAATCATTCCAATATCTTCGCTTATCAATGAAGCGCCGAAGCCACCGTTGCCAGCAACTGGACCGTTTACATTAATAAATTTTGTAATAGGTGCACCAGAGATTCCTACCCATTCTTTTCGGTAAGAAATATTTCCTTTCCAATCTCCTTCAGCACCGGCAAATGCAGGTGAATAAACGAAGTGGTTAGTCATAAACTGGTTGGTAATAGGAGATTGTTGTGCCAAAAGAGAAAATGGCATAGCAAGACATAACCCAACCAGGCTAGCTTTGATAATATTATATGTAGATCGTCCGTTCATTTTATCTCAACAAAGTAATTGATCCAGTTCCGCTTATTTCTTCTGTAGGGCAATTTACAGTGTAAAAATAAACACCTTCAGGTAAGGGATTTCCTTCAAATGTTCCATTCCAACTATTGTTATAAATATCCTCACTATATACGTTTTTCCCCCAACGGTTAAAGATTTGAACTTCGCATGACGTAAAAGAGGCAAGGTCATCAATGATCCATACTTCATTTTTTCCGTCTCCGTTTGGAGTAATTATATTTTTGGCACTTAGAGTAGCGCTAATTTCAGTAATGTAAATACTAGTACTTAAAGAACATCCACTTCCATCTAAAACACTTACACTATAGCTTCCTGAATCCATAACATTCTCTAGTATAGTAGAACTACCCAAATAAATAGAATCTGATTTATACCAAGCATAAGATGTAAAAGACTCTGTTGTACTTAAAGAAGTAAGACTTGATTCAAGATCAAATAATGTAGTATTACCTGAAATAGCTAAAGCTTGAAGAGGGATTTCCACAGTTACTGTATTTATTACGGTGTCAATACATCCCACTTCGTCAATAACTATTAATGTATCTCCATAGGTTCCTGCATTCAAATATTCATGAACCACAGAGCCTGTTCCTATCTCCATTGAAGTATTGTCATCAGATAAGGGATCATTAAAATACCAAGTAGAAGTTGCCAAAGGCGAAAGACCTGGCGTAGATGTGTTTGTTAAGTATGTACTATCTCCTAAACAAGCAATATTACTTGTAAACGCAGCTAATGGCCCATTGTTTACAGATAAAGTAAATGTTTCAACCGTTATACATGCTTCATTAGAAGTCATTGTTAAGGAAGGGGATACCCCAGTAGTAACAGTCGTATATGTATGTGATACGGACGACCCAGTTAATACGGGGGAACCATCACCAAAATCCCATGAAAAAGTAGCGATATCGTTATAATCAAAAATTAAAGTATCCGTGGCGGTAAACGCAACGTTAGCTTCAAGGCATCCTACTGTTGGAATGCTAATTGCGGCACTTGGGTTTGGATAAACCAATACTGTTGCAACTGTTGAATTTGTAATGCCAGCATTTGAAGTAACGGTTAATCTAACTGATTGCGGACCAGAATTAGTAAAAGGGTTTGTTACAGTTAGGCCTGTAGCATCTATTGTTCCATTATTATCGAAATCCCATTCCGTGTCTTGAATGCCATCCGCCACAAACGAGCTACTCGTAAAAGTTAAGTCAGCGTCAACACATCCGCTAGGCGGAAAAAACACAATTGTAGGCGTTGTTTGGGCAATAGAACTTATTGCTCCTCCTAAAATTAATACTATGGATAAAATGTATCTTCTCATTATACTTATGCTCTAGTGTGTTACTTTGCTGTTAATTAAAGCGGTAACTCTTTAAAGTGTATAGTTTGTGTTTGTTTTATGCATGCTAGTTGCTCAAATGTAAAAATTCTTTACTCTAAATCCATTCAAATCGAAATGAATTATTGTTATATGTATGTAGATTTTTATTCAATACAATTGTGATCGTTCTACGAGCAAAGATTAAAAGTGTTCGATTTTTTTATTTCAATCATCTAATTATTATAAGATTCCCTTATTTAGGAGAGATATTGAATCATTTGTAATATAGATTAAGTGAATATTTATATGGCACACAATTTGTTTTCCTATCTTCGATCCGTGATAAATTATTTAATGATGAGAAGAATTATTGTATTGCCCATTGTAGCGTTGTTTCTATTGTTTTCATGTAACAGTAGTCAAAAATCCTATCAAAGTGGAAATTATGATGCGGCCGTTCTGAAAGCTGTGAAGAAACTTAGAAAGAATGGTGAGAATAAGAAGGCTATTGACGCTCTGTCGCAAGCATATCCAGCTGCTAAAGGATGGCATGAAGGACGAATAGCCCAATTTAAATCATCTGGTGATGTGTATAAATGGGAAAAAGTAATGGCAGAGTACAAGGCTATGAATCGCCAGTATGATGAGATAAACAGATGTCCTGCTTGCCTGAACTTTGTTCAGGCAGTGCGATACACCGCTGAGTATGATGGAGCAGTAGAGAAAGCGGCGGAAGTGAGATATGCATTGGCCGAAAAAGAATTAGAGAACAAGCTTGATAGAAATAGAGCAAAGCAAGCTTATTTACATTATAAAAAAGCAAATAGCCTTAAACCTGGATACAAAGACGTTATTAATAAGATGGCGGACTCTAAATTTTATGCTACTCTTAAAGTAGTATTAGATCCTCTCCCTAAAGTTTCAAAGTCTATGGAGATTAGCAATGAATTCTTTGAAAACAAGATTAGCGAGCTAATACACACATTGCCGGTTAATGAATTTGTAAAGTTCTATTCACCTAAAGAGGCAAAAACTCAGGGAATAGAAGTTGTAAATCATCTTATTAAAATAAGATTTGATGATTTTATTGTTGGGCAAACTCACATAAAGGAAACAGAGAAGGAAATTTCTAAAGATAGTGTGGTGGTTTCTGAAGTTAAACTTCCAAACGGAACTGTACATCCAGCTTATGCAACAGTAAAGGCCACCTTGCATACTTCTAAAAAAACGGTTATTTCCACTGGATTACTCGATTTTAAAATAATCGATCCTAATACAGATGTAGTACTAACACAGGAAAAGTTTCCTGGTACTTACAATTGGTTCTGTGAATGGGGATATTTTAATGGAGATGAAAGAGCTCTAAGTAAAGAACAGAAAAAAATACTTGGTTTAAAGCAACTTAACCCGCCACTGCCACAGGATCTGTTTATAGAGTTTACAAAACCTATATATGATCAACTAGCTGGAAAGATTCGGGCATTCTATGCTAATTATTAAAGTGAAGATTTGATTTCTCCTTCACTCCATTGAAAAATTAATTTACAATGTTCAAGGAGTCAGATATTCTTAATCTCGATTCGCCAGATGCCTCACTTGTACATCGCGAAATAATTTTAGCGAAGCCATTTCTGAAAAAATTGCACGAAGAGTGGTATAGTCATTATATCAAGAGAATAACTGTTGAAGAAGATACCAAGCATCTTGAAATTGGTTCAGGAGGAGGTTTCTTGAAAACTATTATGCCTAGTATCATTACTTCCGATATAATGGATATTGAAGAAGTAGATATGTGCTTTATGGCGGAGAAGATGCCTTTTGAAGACGCCACATTAGATTCTATTTTTATGGTTAATGTATTGCATCATATTCCAGATTGTGAACAGTTTTTCAACGAAGTACAGCGAGTATTAAAACCCAAAGGGAAACTCGTTTTAGTAGAACCAGCGAATACCATCTTTTCTAGATTGGTCTATAAGAATGTTCATCATGAACTATTCGATGAAAACGCGGATTGGAAATTTAGTTCAATGGGCCCGATGACAGATGCAAACGGTGCTCTTCCGTGGATAATATTTAATAGAGATTTACATATCTTTCAATCTAAATTCGAAAGTTTAAAATTGAGAAGCATAACATTACACACTCCATTTCGCTATTTATTAACGGGTGGTTTATCCTATAAATCTCTTGTTCCGGGTTGGAGTTTTGGTGTGGTATCTTTTCTAGAAAGAATCTTATCGCCATTGTTCCCTGCGATTGCTATGTTTCAAACTATCGAAGTAAATAAGATTGATGACTGATAAAGTAGGAAAACTTTTCTATAAGCACTTTCAAGATTTTGCTCTAAACTTTAAGCGATACAGAGTAATGTATCGGTATTACTGGTCGATGATTGCTCACTACCATAATTACTTTATTCATGAAGACGATTCTGTTTTAGAGATAGGATGTGGTACAGGAGATACGCTGTCAATTCTAAAGGGTATCAATAAAACGGGGATAGACTTTAGCGAGAATATGATTGATGTCGCAAAAGAACTTCATCCAGATATTGAGTTTCATGTAATGGATGCAGAAAATATTCAATTGGATAATAAGTACGACGTCATTGTACTAAGCAATGTAGTTAGCATATTCGATAATGTAATCGATGTTTTGAATTCTGTGAAGAGAGTATGCCATCCACGGACTAAAATTTTTATCACAAGTCCGAATTATTTTTGGTATCCAATAGTTCGTTTGGGTGAATTATTAAGGTTGAAGAAGAAGGCACCAGAATCGAGTTGGCTTACACCAAATGATATACGGAATATGCTGCATCTAACCGGTTTTGAATCTTACAGATCGGCTAAAGGCGTGTTGATTCCCATAAATATTCCTGTAATCTCCTGGTTTGCTAATAAATTCTTTGCTCGACTTCCTTTACTAAATAATCTTTGTTTAAATAATTACATCATTTCACGTCCAATAATTGACGATGCTGATTTTGAGAACAGATATAGCTCAACGATTGTAATTCCCGCTAGAAATGAGAGCGGAAATATTGAGGATGCAATATTAAGAATGCCTCAATTCGGGAAACATATAGAGATCATATTTGTTGAGGGTAATTCTACCGACGACACATGGGAAAAGATAAAGGAGATACAATCTAAATATGCCGATACGCATGATATAAAAATTATGCAACAGGAAGGAAAGGGAAAAGGCGATGCAGTACGAAAAGGATATCGAGCTGCCACTGGAGATATCTTAATGATATTAGATGCGGATTTAACTATGCCTCCAGAAGAACTTCCGAAATTTTATGACGCACTAGCTTTTGGGAAAGGGGAATTCATAAATGGTTGTCGATTGGTGTATCCGATGGAGAAGGACGCCATGCGCTTCTTGAATATCTTAGGTAATAAGTTCTTTAGTATGGCATTCTCTTGGTTGTTGGAATCATCGATTAAAGATACTCTTTGTGGAACCAAAGTTATGTTTAGAACAGATTATGAGAAACTGATAAAGAACAAAAAGTTCTTTGGGGATTTTGATCCTTTCGGTGATTTTGATCTGATATTCGGAGCCTATAAATTAAATCTAAAATTGATCGATTTACCAATACGATACCAAGAACGTATCTATGGAGACACCAATATTTCACGGTTTAAACATGGTTTTATCCTTCTCCGAATGTGTATGTATGCTACTACCAAAATAAAATTTTGGTAATTTTTTCAGGCGTAACTATCATATATTAAGCTGCATACATATTATTTCAATTTTTATTGAAATAAAAATGCAATTCCTCCTAGGGGAAAGGCAAGTTTGATGGATATATATAGTAAGAACCCAAAAACGTCAACGGAAGTTCTGCAGAATTAAAAAGAATCTAAGCTGACCTGAACTTAAAAGGTGATTAGTATCATAAGACTAATCACCTTTTTTGTGTTCTAAAATATCGTTTACCATTCTTGGCATATTATTTGAAAGTGTGATATGAAATTAGAGGATATGAAAAAAATCAAAAAAGATTACATCTTATTAAAAACGGCTCTAGCCTTTTTTACATTGTTTGTTTTAAGTACGACTTTAATAGAGTACCTCTCCTAGAGAATTTGAAAATAGCGTTTCCTGATTAATGCAATCACGTCATTGCATTGAGATGAAGCCCGAACTTACATTGTAAGTTCTGGCTTCAATATTTATGATTATATGAGTGCTCTATTCGCAATCAGTGTCTTCACCTAATTCATTCCAGCAAAATGTGTTTCCTTCGTTTGAATTGGAGTTGGTGTATGATCCATATTTCTCAGTACTATGCCATACGATATCAACGTATACATCCTCCTTCGATGAGTACACATCGTAATTTCTATCGTACATTTCATCATCAGATATAGTGTATTCGATATACGAATTCTCATAATCTGTACTTTCTACAATCTTATATTTCAATGTTGCATTGTTCTCATCCGTCTTAGAATAGCCGATTTCAAGATATGCCGTTGGGTCGTCTCCATCTTTATTCATCTTCCAGGAAGCGCTGGAGTGATCGTTAGCCACAGTACCTTCATACCACAATACATTTTGAAACCCATCACTCTTTGAAACATACATTTCCCAATTAGTACTACTTGCATCTGCCACCGATCCAACCAGTTCACATGCGTAAGTGTTTGATCCACTCACTACATCATATGTCCAAACATAACCGTCTTTATCTACGTCCCACTTACCTTCGTGATTAAACGCTTCTTTGAAAGCTGCTACCGGAACAACTAAAGTTACATTCATGATAGTATTCCAAACCAGAACTGTTAATCCCGCTGCTATAGTGGCTATTTTTGATTTTGGTTCTATGGATTTAGTGATATCCGAAAAGTTATCCATGTTTAAAACGAAACTACCTTCTGTAGGAAGACTAGGAGGAGTATTCGGTAAGGTTTCTGCTTTTTCACAACTTGCCAGAAATAGGATACTAAAAGTTAGAATAACTGAGGTCAGTGATTGAATTTTAGATTTCATGATGTTTGTTTTTTGAATGTTGTGACACTAAAATACAAAATTATAAATTCAAGAATATTTTTTAAGTACCTAGAAAGGTGTGTAATAGATCCATGTCCGACAATAACTTCTTTATTAGGATCTCGTAAATAACCTGTATTTAAAATTTGAGGACTCTTACTAGGAGTCTTCCTTGGACGTTTATTTATCTAATTATTTATCTTTAAGAAAAGGAAAAGACGTAATTAAATGACGCTTAGGCACTTTATTATCCTTCTTTTATCATTTGCTCTGACGATTCAGGTGAGCCATGCCCAATATTCGGAAGTGGATTTAAGACCAGCTTTAGTTTCTGGAGAAAAGGCATATTATAAACTCGATTTTAGAAGAGCTCTTAAGTTTTATATGATAGCTTATTCTTTAGATAGTTCTATAGTAGAACTTAATTTAAGAATAGGAGTTTGTAAGTATCTTATAGAAAATGATAAAGAGATTTGTATTCCATTCTTGCAATTCGCGACGAAGGGAGGTCATATAGAAGCTCTCTTTTATTTGGGCTTGGCTTATCATGCCACCATGGATTTCGACAATGCTCTTAAATGCTATAATGAATATTTGAATTTTGAGATGAATCCAGAGTTAGGGGTGAAAGATTTTAGTACTGAAGAAATAGAACACAAGATTGCCATAACTAAATATGCTATCTCGGCTGTAGCTAACCCTGTTAATGTAAAGATTGAGAATTTAGGCGGAGAAGTTAATACCATGTTCCCAGACTATGGCCCAGTGCTCTCTATGGATGAGAATATGCTGCTATTTACGACAAGAAGACCTTCAAATAGAGGTCCAGAGAATAGATTAGACGGTTTATATTTCGAGGATATTTACTCATCGGTAAAAGAGAATGGAGAATGGACTAAACCTAGAAATTTAGGTCACCTTATTAATTCTGCGAAACATGAGTCTGCAGTTGGAATATCTCCCGATGGGCAGTTAATGTTTATTTATAAATCGAACGATTACGGATCAGGAGACCTTTATTATGCTAGGCAAAATAGAAATGGCTGGGGAGGCCCATTAATTTATAGGAATGATATAAAATCTGCTGGCATAGAATCGGGCGCAACAATAACGGAAAACGGTAGAATTATTTATTTCTGTAGCGATCGAATAGGAGGTGAAGGAGGAATGGATCTTTATAAGACTCAATTGCTTCCAAATGGCACTTGGGGTTTGGCAACGAATTTAGGACCAACAATAAATACATCTGGTGATGAGGAGTCCCCTTTTATCCATCCCGATGGATCGAAGCTGTTTTTTAGTTCTACAGGTCATGAGAACATGGGAGGGCATGATATTTTTCAATCGAATTTGATAGACACAACTTGGTCTAAGCCTAAAAACTTGGGGTACCCAATTAACACAGTACAGGACGACCTGTTTTTTGTATTGTCTACAGATGGGAGGCGAGGCTATTATTCAACGATTCGAGAAGATGGATTTGGGGCGTCAGATATATATGTTATATATATGAATGGCGAAGAGATTAATGGGGTGTTGATAGGTGGAGAGGTAACTTCTACAAAGCAAGGTGAAAAGCCATTTAGATCAGAAAAACCTATTCTAAGTATAGTTGACGAGGCATCGGGAGAACTAATTGGAAAGTACACACCAAATGGTATTACTGGAAAATATGTGATGTTATTAAACCCAGGTCCCAGATATAAACTGGTTGTAAAAGCGTTGAATCATAAGACGTATATAGATACGTTTGAGTTTAAGAACACTGGTGGTTTTCAAGAAATCATGAAGAACATTAAGCTCGAGTATATAGCCGCTACAGAACCGGAACCAGAACCTATTCCAGAGCCAATTGTAATTCCAGAACCGGAGCCCGAAATAATTCCAGAATATGAAGAAGATGAAATTTTCAGCAACTTATCGTGGTATGGTTTGGTAACCGATTCAAAAACGAAAGATGGCCTAGGTGGGGTTCGTGTACAAATTGTAGATCAATCTACAGGTGAAGCATTTACGTTTATTACTATAGATACTGGCGAGTTTGTGAAATCAATAGGTGATAAGAAGAAAGATGAAAAGGCTATGTATTCTGTTGAACTTTCCAAGGAAGGCTATTTTACAAAGTCCTTAAATGTAGAGGTCGTTTATAAGATAGATGGCAAAACGAAATTTTCCGATTTATTGGATTTCTCTATGGATGTTGAGGTTAAAAACTTATCGGATTTAGTTCAAATTAATGCGATTGGTTTTGATGTTAACAAATCGGATATCAGGCAAGATGCGGCAATCGAGTTAGATAAAATCGTAAAGATTATGACCGATTATAAAGAGATGGTGGTAGAGCTAGGCTCTCATACAGATTGTAGAGGTAGTGAAAAGTATAACATGAAGTTATCGGATAAAAGAGCTAAGGCATCGGCAAACTATATAAGCGGGAAAATTACTGATCCCGATAGGATAACGGGAATAGGATATGGAGAATCTGAATTGGTGAACGATTGCGGATGCGAGGGAAAAGTTAAATCAGATTGTACAGATGAACAGCATGCCGAGAATAGACGAACCACCTTTCAAGTAGTAAGCACTGGCTCAGACTTGTTAAAGGTAGATAGCGATAAGGAACCCAAAGAGATTACGCCAGAGATTGAAGTAGGAGAATAAAACCCTGGAATGAAGGACACGAAAAAAGCATTGCACTGGATAGTTAAATTGCTTACCACTAATGAAATTCCATTTCAGATATTGGGTGGTTTTGCAGCACGAGCCTATGGGGCGCGACGAGAATTGGCCGACATCGACATAGAAGTTCCTTCTGTAAGTTTCAGGAAATTATGCGATCTGGTAAAGGAGCATATAACTCAAGGACCAATGATATATAAAGACGATATCATGGAATGCGAGATAGTAGAATTCTCTTATGAAGGACAATTGATAGAGATTGTAAATGCTGGCAACACGGTTTTTCGAAACCCAGAAACAAACCAGTGGGAACAAGAGATTATAAATTTTGAAGATTCGGAATTGGTCGAAGTTTTAGGAATTTCGGTTCCTTTAATTCCCAAACAGCAATTAATTGCCTATAAAAAGAAATTAGGAAGAGAGGTAGATTTGATTGATATAGAGCAGTTGAGTTAGACCTACATCAACCTTCCTTTTCCTCGCATCTTACGAACAATACCAATCTGCCCAATGTGATAACCTTCATGAAATAGGTTGAAATTCATGTAATCTTCGGCGGTTTTAAACTCATCCCAAATAGGCCATTCTTCATCTGCCAATGGCAGATTCATATTCGCCTTAACATAGGGTAATGCTTTAACTAATTCCTTTTCTCGTTGACGTAAAGCTTCTATTAGTTCTTCTGCCGAAACAGAACTTTGTTCTTCATTGGGTTCTTCACCAAACGTAAACATGCTTTCCCAGCTATTTGGGGATACATCTACACCGATAGATTGCAGAAACAACGTTCGTTCTTCTACAATGTGGCCAAGATTCCAATGTGCGTTGTTGCTTTCTTCATGACTGTAAAACCAGTCTTCTTCATCAAAACCATCAACTAATTTTAATAGGTATTCGGTACCAAAGGTTATTGCTTTTGTATAGTTTGAAAGAGTAGGCATTTAATCTTGTTTGGTTAAGAAGTGTTAAAATAGGATAATAGATAGACGTTTTAGATATAAGAGATGGGGAATTAGTAACTTACAATTGTTTAAAACACTATATATTTGTATTCAATAGACCAACGAATTTGAGATTATTTTCAAAATATTTCCTTCTAACTATAGTCCTGGTTGCAATTTACTCTTGTGAAAAGAGGGTAGTTGAGATCGTATATTCAGTTAATCATACAGTCCTAGAATCTCCGGCAGATTCGACAGATTTAAGTGCGATTAACTTTTATAGCTCACAAGTTGGATACTTGGGTACTTCAGAGGGGATCTTGTTTAAATCTATTGATGGAGGAACAAGTTGGGCAGATGTTGAGTTAGGATCTACCCAGAGAATTAAAAAAATAGAATTTATATCAGAGAGTAAACTTCTTGTTTTGGATGCATCAAGTTTATATAAATCCATGGATGGTGGCTCATCTTGGGAGCTAATATATTCTCACGATAATGGCGATGTTAGTGCTGTAGATGACGATATATATTATGTTTCATCGGGCAATAATATTTACAGAACTGAAGATGGTGGTGTGACTTGGGAATCACAATTGTCTACCACAGTAATAACTGGCTACATCGGAACAATTGCGCTAATCAGTTATGTTAATTTACCTCCAATTAGTGGAATTCATATGGTAAGTGATTCAAAAGGTGCATATCTACATGGAAGCGAAAGCCCGATGGACGATTACCAGATAATGGCTACATCTGA
>JABSPR010000003.1 GCA_013214975.1 Flavobacteriales bacterium | reverse complement strand
TTGATATTATTAATACTACCTGTGATTCTTGAAGAATTAATTTCTGACAAGCTTATGTAATCTTGAGCAGGATTAGGATAAATTTTCACAAGGGCCCCATTCAATCCTTCAATAGTAGCTGTTGGATTATTTTCTGTGATGGTAAGTGAACCTGGCGTCGTTGCTTCATCACCAGATGTACCTCCATTATCGTTTACAATCATACCTGTTGCATATACTGTTACGTCACCTGTACCCAGAACAGGTGCAACCCACGTAGCCTCGAACGTAAAGCTATTGTTGGTAGACACAGCGGGCGCATTGTGCTCAACATATTCCACACCAGACAGAGTAACCAATTGAGAGGCAGATCCTGTGCCCGTAAAATCTCCTGCTTGATCGTCATTTGCATTTAACACTACCCCCTGAAACCCATATGCTCCTCCTGATGCACCTGACACAACAGCCTCTAATGTATATGTTTCTCCAGCTAAATAGCTCGTAACACTCGCTCCTTGGCCATCTTTCATCGTAATGGAAAGGGTCGAACCAAAACTTCCTCCTGTATGGCATCCTGAACAATCCGCATTGGAGATTGGCCCACCTGTACGATCTATACTCTTATCTTCTGCCGGCCCACTAGAGGAACTTTGAAAAAGAAGAGCTGTAGAAAATCCAAACAACACTAGAAGTAATAACTGCCTGTGCCTAGTAACAAATGCTTTATACATAGAATTATGATTTTGTCTAAAATAGACAAATATCTCTACAGCATATGCAAGACTATCAATCTTCTAACCCAAAATCAGCAAAGCGTATATTTACTACTTCATTAATTAAACGATCCATCAGACGATGAATTTCAATAATCTACAATTCTTATGCACGTTCAAATAAACCCAAGAACTGCTAAGAAAACACAAGAACTGCTCCTTGAAAACGGCATTATTCCTACAATTACAGGTAAGGCAGATATTTACTTCAGTGCAGCTAGTAAATCCATCACGCCTCTAAAAGACGCTATCTCCAGAAAAGACTGTAAGTATTACATGCAGATACCAGGAATATTATTTATTGCAAAAAAAGAATGGCTCTGGATGTCAATGTTAGAGAAGTTTGGCAGGCGCCATACTTTAGAAATACTTCCTGAAACTTATGTACTCAGATTAGAATCAGACAGAAAAGCATTACTTGAATTAAGCACTTCCAATCCAGATGAAGTGTTTATTGCTAAAGGAAGAATGCAAAAAAGAAAAAGCATCGAACTAATCACGGCAAAAGACATTGGTCAAGTAATCAATAGAGATAGACATCTCGTGGTACAAAGAATTATAAAGTGCACATCAATACTAGACGAGCAAATATTCCATATTCGATTTTACACATTATTTACGGTAAAAAACAATGTATTAACTGGGCACATCCTAGAACAGGGAAAGTTAGTATATAGTTCTAACAGCAAAGAAATCATTACAGATAACAATATCGTTCCTGGCATCAATCTTCCTAAAACCACAGAAGACCTCTTTCGGAGTGAGCCATCTCTCGATCAAACAGAATTCTGGCGTGCAGTATCTAGTTTCATATCAGATCTTACGAAGTCTATTCAACATAGAATAATAAACGACAAACTGAATCCCAATACGCCTTTTGCACAACTCTTAGGAGTGGATATTATATTAAATGAGCTTAACCAACCCCGATTATTAGAGGTAAATATAAGACCTGAAATGTATAGCAACGTTGAAGCTGATAACAATTGGAAAAAAGCAGTTTTTAAAGATTGGGTCACATATTTTCTATTAGAAGAATATGAAGCTTCACTACCATGGATAAAAGCCATTGAAATTAAACTAAGTCATGAAACTCTATAGCGAATTCAATCGTTTTGATCAATATGAAAACAAAGTTTAGCAACCGAATTAGTATAAAAAAAAATGGTCGTGGACTTTTATAGTATTGTTCAAAAAGACAGTATCCTCAATCCTTTTTCAACAACCATCTTCATACACAAGAAATATGGGAAGATCATTATGAGAAGCTAACCGATTCTTGGATTCGGCCCTTCTGGGTACACGCACTTACGATGGTCATGCAGGCGCAATTCATTTATGGGTTGATATGCAGGCTAATTATAAATTTAACAATCGCACTTTGATCGCTGGCTAGAATTATGGAGAGCAAATATCCAGGAGAACTATACAGAAGATAATTCGATACGAGCTATTTCTTTAGCAGAATCTCTCGCTGTTAATTTTCACAGAAACATTATGAAGTCTAAAAGGAAATAAGCTACTTATATAGTATAATAAGTGTAACGGGGTATTACAGTTAAAATAACCAACAACTTGAAAATGTGAACTAGTATAGCTTAATTGCTAATTGACTCAAGACTCCAAATACTTTCAACCCAGATTCATCGATCCTTGTTTTATTTAACTCAAAAGTTAATTTCCCCCCCCTGTTTAAAAAATTAATCCCAGAGCCCTGTTGAGCCATTCCTGGTTTTTCAGATACAATTAACGTTGGAGAGCCCTTCATCCTTTCTAAAACAAGAGATAATTGATCACTACTCTTATAAGTCACAAAAACAACGTCGCAAGAAGTTATATCTATTGCATTAACATAAGAAGCGATAACAATTTGTTTGCCCGCTATTTTTTTTGAGTTAGCCATTTTCACCAGCTCATTATATATATCCCCTTTTCCCAATACCGAAACAACGAAAGCTTCGGTCCCATTGTCTTTCCACTCAATGTACTTAGTAAAATTGTAAATAAATAATGCTTCATATTTTGAATCCAACTGCTGCCCAAACAGAGTACCAGTGAGGCTTATCATGTAAAATGACAAGCATATAAAAAATGATATTTTAATCTTTTTCAGCAATCCTATAACTTGTTATCTCCACCAGTATATTTAACTGTAATCACGAATTGATTATCTATTCCGAGCTGTGGACCATCTAGCATTTGATAAATTGGATATCTAAAATCAGCGATGAAGGTTAAACCCTTTATTCCATTTTTCTTTGGCATATCAAAAACTATTCCTACCGAGCCATCCAGTCTGACTCCACTTGTATTCTCTGCTCTATTTATTGGGGAAAGCATCGGGTCCATTGAGCTATCTACACCAACCACTCTATTCCATTTATTAAAATCGAATCTAAATGTAGTTCCAAAGCCTTCCATCCATTTACGTCCAATACCGGTAACAGCGCTGTAATGATGTCCATATCTGTAGTTATTCTCGTTGGTATATATTCTATTAATCATTGTTCCCTTTAGTCCAATTGATGTTTTAGCCCCAGTACGCATATAAACACTTTCAATAATTGGATCAAAAGTTCCCGATCCAGTCTGCATTATGTATCCAAAACTGACTTCATCGTTAAAGACGTTGGAATTATATTTTTGATCTATTGCCCCTGTTGGCAATGAAACACCCATATTCAATAATACCATTGTTAAATCCTTATCAATCATTTCTAAATTCAACATTACTTTAGTATCCGTAAACCCCTTAGAAATAACGTTGTAATTTTTTCCTACCTGTTCTAAGTCAGCACTAATTACTCTCATCAAATTCCATCGATAACCAGATTCTACAGAGATTGAGGATTCATTCCAAGGGGAATACATAATTCGAAGGCGGTGTTCATCTATATTCAGTTCGTCTGGTATTTCTCGAGCTAAAGACGCACCTGCCCCAAAGCCACTTCCGTACAACAGATCTTTCGAACTAACCACTTTATCCAATTCAAAATTATCTAAGAAAGCAACCTTAACTTTTTGATATTCTATTTCAAATTCCCCTTTATCGTGTGCGTAACCAAAGCCTACAATAGAAGACCTACGCATTGTAAGTTGCATTAACTTCTCTAAACCCATTTCATAGGGATCGGAAATTGAGTCTTGGTCTGCACCTTTAATTTTCTGAGCGTTAAGGTCTAATCCAAAAACTAAAAGGAAGATAAACAGAGAGAATATGAAGGAAGAATCTTTATTGGTCATTTCTATAAATAATTCAGAATTAATGTAATTTATTAAATCTTCTAATAATTACCTTTACATCAAGTATTTATAATTCATAATACGAGAGAATTCAGAAAAATTCAAATTTCCCGTTCAACAGACGTACACCAAACACTAAAAACATGGATAAATCTCAACATGCAACAGGAGAGGTACTCAATACATTTCAAGAAATTTATCAACTTGATGTAAGAACAAGAGCACTTCATTTAATTGAAGAAACCGTTGAATTGGCTACATCGGTGTCAAAAAAAGAAGGTTCTTTTCCTATAGAGCTAAAAGAGGGTGAGTTAGAAGAAGGTTTTGGCGGGGTATTGTTCGACCTATTTGCCTTGGCTAATTCACTTAACGTGGATCTTAAAAAGATTTATCCCAAGGAACTCGAGAAATTCAAAATCTATTCGAAGTAATTTATTTACAGGTTTCTATAACAGTGCTGATTATTTCAACGTTAACCGTAGGCCACAATGCACTTACACCATCTTCGCCTATATGCAACTGACCGCACGCCTCGTGAATACCTGCTAATGCACTGTCTGCACCTAAACTATCTAGATTGATCTGGAAATTAATTTTGTATACCAAATCGGTAAATGAGAATCCAAAATCGTATTTCATTGCTTTGTTATTAATATTTACTTCAATAACTCCTCTACCATCGGCAGCAGAAATAATTTTCCCTGAAATATCATCACCTTGAAGCAATCCAAAGAAATTTTCCATTAGCGTAGTATCTCTTGCAGGGTTGTTCGTATTTGGAGTTAAAATATCTGCACTAAATGAAGCACCTAGTAAAATGTTTATCGGATTCGATGCAGTATCTGTTGATATAGAAAAGCTATCGAAAGTACCTGATACGCCTTTTTTTTCAGAAGTTTTAAAAGCTGTCCAAGTAACTGTACTGCTCTTTGAATCCAGCTCATAACTACAAACTTCTTTTACAAGTTCTTTTTCTTGACCTGCTTCACCACAACCAAAAAGCAACGTAGCTCCTATAAAAGCAAAAACTATTTTTTTCATATCAACTTTTTTATTAAAGTTCTCAATTTTCATTAAAGTTCTCAAATATACTATGTTTTATTTTAGAGAGAGTTAAAGAAATGAGACTTAAACTTTTAAAACTCTATTTTACTTCTTACTAAAATAGAATTGTAATATTTCCATAAGGTCTATTTCGCTTCATTAGAAAGAACCCTACCATCCTCTACAGTAATTATTCGAGTCGCAACGTTTATCACGCGTTGGTCATGTGTAGAGAAAACAAAAGTCATTCCTTCTTTTTCGTTCAGATCTTTCATTATTTGCAATAAGTTAGCAGTTGAGGTAGAGTCTAAATTAGCAGTAGGCTCATCTGCCAATACAAACCTTGGCCGAGAAGCAAGTGCTCGAGCAACGGCTACTCGTTGCTGCTGTCCTCCCGATAATTCAGACGGACGTTTATCTATTTTATCCAACAAGCCCACCTCAGTTAGCAGTTCTAATGTCCTAGCATCTCGTTCTTCTTTGGGTATTCCCTGTAGCAACATAATAAACTCTATATTTTCTTTAACTGTAAGAACGGGTACTAGATTATAAGATTGAAAAACAAAGCCAATATGATTTTTCCTAAAATCAATTAAATCATTATCCGACAATTCAGAAATAGAAACCCCATCTACATTCACCGTTCCTTCAGTTGGCTGATCTAAACCTCCAATTATATTAAGCAGAGTTGTTTTTCCCGATCCAGAAGGACCTACTATAGCAGTAAATTCTCCTTTCTCAATTTTCAAATCCACTCCTCGAAGAGCTTCTACCGGAACAGATTCAGGATTGTATGTTTTCTTAACGGATGTTACTTCTATGAGGCTCATTATTTATATAGATTCGGCCGGTTTCAATTTCAGTGCTTTAACTGCAGGGTATATAGAACTGATAAGAGCTGTACAGATAACAGCTAGTAGTGTAGTTAAATACATACTCGTGTCTAATAAAGGTCTAATTTTATCATTTACTCCAAACTGTTTTAAGGCATCCGAAAATGCACTAAAATCGACCCCAACGTGGTTAAAATATCTAACAGACAAGAAGCCGAGAAGTAAACCAAGTGGACCACCAACAAGTGCTAACAATACAGTCTCTATCATTATCATTGAAAAAATTTTGCGTTTATTCATGCCTATAGCCATTAACATCCCTAATTCACGCGTTCGTTCTAAAACAGCCATTAACATTGTATTAATTATTCCAAAACCCATTGAAGCTAGAATTATCCCTAAAATAAATGACATGTTAATTTTGATTTGTTCCTCCATCAACCCAATAAAAGGAGCTACTTCTTTATATGTTTCCACAGTTCTCTGAGGATAAAGCAACTTTAACTGATCAACAACATTGGGTAGCATTTTCAGATCATCCACTAAAACGGCAATTTCGTGTACTTCTGCATTCAAGTTTAAGATTCTCGACAAATCTTGTTTATCTACGAAAACATTAATTCGATCTTCAATTGCAAAGCCTGTACTATAAATCCCCTTCACCCTGAATTTTACTCTAATATCATCCCCTTTATGATCTTGAAATAGGAGAACCACCGACGATCTTAGCTTTAAACTCATCTTATCTGCAAGAACTTTCCCTACAATTATTGGATTCCTTCCTTTACCATCAAAATAGTTTCCCGTATCTAGTTTAAGTTTCAATTGAGTTACTTCGTTTTCGGATTCCGGATTTATTCCTTTCACAAAAACACCTCGAGTACCCTTAGATGTCTTTATCATGGCTTGAGAAACAACCAACCTACTAGTGACCGCCTTTACGTTTTCTATATTCTTAATAGTCGCAATTAAAGCTGGATCATTATCCATAAAACTTGCTACACGCTTATCCTCTTTAAAATCATTATGATGAATTTGCACGTGAGAGATTTGGGTTTCAATAGCAGCATCTACCATTGCCTCTCCAAAGCTATTAATGAAAGCCATTACGAATGAGACAGCCCAGATACCAGTAGCAATAGCAATAATTACCATCCAGCTTCGCATTTTGTTGCGCCAAATATTTCTCCAAGAGATTTGTGTAAGCATGGCTTTATTTTCTCATTGCCTCAACAGGCTTGATATTATTAACTTTAATTACTGGATATATACTTATACAAATAGCTAGAACTAAGACAACAACCACCTGACTTAGGAAAATTGATGAATCTATAGAAAATGGCATTACTGGCTCCACTCCTAATTTATCAAAAGCTTCTACATATTCTTTCCCTGTAAATCGTATTGGGTTAACATGAAAATATAAAGCCAAGGGAAAGCTCAGAACCAAACCAGCCATAACTCCA
Organism: Flavobacteriales bacterium; assembly: GCA_013214975.1. Lineage (NCBI taxonomy): Bacteria > Pseudomonadati > Bacteroidota > Flavobacteriia > Flavobacteriales > Flavobacteriales bacterium. The sequence continues at coordinate 5,731 of JABSPR010000003.1, read as the reverse complement.
ATCATTGTCATAAATATTGATTCTAAGGCCATAATTTTATTGAGTACCTTTCGTCGCATTCCGATACTTAACAATACACCCATCTCATATTTACGCTCTTCCACCATCATGATCACTGTACCGAATATCCCGAAACCTATAATTGCATATAAAATACCAATGATAATATATCCGCTCACCACATCCATTTCCATTTGCTGCACTAAACTTGGCATCATTTCAGTCCAATCCATTACTTCAAAATCATCAATATTAACAACGTGTTTAAGTTCATCAACAACCTGCCCCATTACTTTTGTGGATGGAATTACCAAGGCCAAACTAGTAAGCATACCTTCTGCCCCAAAAAACCATTGAGCTTCTTTTAGAGGCAAGTACACCAATCTGCTATTTAAATCGGGACTTGCTATTTTAACTGATCCCAGAATCGGATATTTCCCTGCAGAATTAACCCCGTGATATCCTTGGCCTATCATAACCAATGTATCTCCAATACTTAATTCTAAGTAATCCATTAAGCCGGTACTAACAATAACTCCTTTATCATCGGATTGAATATACCTACCTTCTATTATCTTAGATTCCAAATTTGAGAGTTGATCTTCCAACTCAGGATTTATTCCTATCAACAAGGCACCTCTACTTTTATCTTCTTCCGAAGCAAGTACAAACGATTCAAGCCTAGGCACCACAACATCCACATACTCAACATTATTAACATCTTCAATCATCTTAACATCATCCACAAAAGCATCATTAACTTGTTGATCTTCCCAATATCCTTGATTGTGAATTTGAATGTAGCCAGTATGGAACCTAACAGCATTATCAATCATCCGATCGTAACTACCTAGCTGCATTGAACGCATTGAGCACGAAAAAAAGACCGCAAACAAGATCGAACTACTTGTAATTATTGTCCGCTTCCTATTGCGCCATATATTTCTCCAAGCTAATTTAAAATACATTTACTAACGCACCATTTTCATGTTCTGAATAGAGAAAAACTCATCCTCTAGTTCAATATCAAACTCAATTGATTTATACTCAATAATCGTTTTAAACCCCTCCTCTTCAGCCGGTATCATTTCCATTCTAGTTGGAAGAACACGGCCTCCGATTTCTTTAATATTCAATCCATACATAGTATTAATCAAATATCCATCTTCGTCGTACATCTTAGACATTACTTGAATATAATCTACTTTATCAATACATAACTGAACTTTTCCCCATACCACGGGTGTTTCTTCTTTTGGCATTAATAGTATTTGATAACAAATCCTACCATCAATAGTTGTATCAGGCAACATGGTGTGCATATAGTCAGTAATGCTGGATGATTCCTTTACCAAATCATCATTCATAAAGTCCGATCCCATCCAGGATTGCATCATCATTGAAGGAGGTAATTCGATAACCCTACCTATAGACGATTGCCAGAACCACATTTCTTTATCTCTTTTTAAAAAAGCAGTGCCTTTATCTCTCTCCGGAGATGTTATGAGAATCAAAGATCTATTATAATCCTTCGACCAACTTTTCATTACCATTTCTCTAGTCCAGTCAGGGCGAACTATTGTCATTGAGATAACGGACAAATTAGCCTCCCCTTGTAGTTTCTCTTCAGCCTTTCTAATGATTTCTTCAGGATCTTGGGCCGAGAGTTGGAACGATAATGCCAGACTAAAAAGTAAAGCACATACAATACTGACATGCTTACGATTAAGTCCATTATTGGTTAGTATTAAATGCATCCTTTTAAATTAAAATAATATCAAATATAAATCTACTACAAAGATTGAAAACCTCAAGGCTTCATTGCTTTCCAATTCCTGTAAAATTATGTCTATGATCTTTGGCGGAAAGCTTTAGTATGTTTTACTTTGCATAGCTTTTTTGTAAAAAACAAAAAAGAGAACTAATACTTTTGAGGAGCTATCTAATTTCTTTTTTTTGCGGCTTACTAACACTCTTTCTGAGTATTAGCAGCGCATTGGGCGGTGTATTACAAAGCCCTAAATCGGATGATGGAAGAATAGAGATAGTGATGCCTTCTATTATTATTGCTGATGTAGATTACGACATAGCCGTAAAGTTAAAAGATGTTCGTCGCTCTGAAGTTATCGATGGTTATATGCGGGCAACTATAAATGGCATGCCCCAGTTAATTAAAATCAACTCCGTTAAGCGTGGCGTAAGTCATGAAATTTCCGATCGATTTTACAAAGGTTTTAGTGGTGAAGACTTTTATGAAGGAATTGTTACTGTGCAGTTTAATGAACCAAAAGAATTTTCTATTCGTGTAGCTGGGTTCACTTATAAAAAACACGTCAACCCAGTGCCTTTATGGATGTCAATATTGCCTCCACTTATTGCAATATTGATGGCGCTCATTCTAAAAGAAGTTGTTTCCGCATTAGTAGTAGGGATCTTCCTAGGAACTCTTGTAACATCGCTATATACTGATGGTCCTTTGGGGATTTTCACTGCCTTTTTAAACGTCCTAGACAATTACATGTTGGATGCACTCTATGATCTAAGCCATATTAAAGTGATGGTATTTGCCTTTCTAATTGGATCTACTATTGCAATTATTGCAAAAAACGGTGGAATGATGGGCATCGTAAACAAACTTGCCCCTTTTGCTCGAGACGCAAAATCAACACAGTTAACCACCTTTTATTTGGGTCTAGCCATTTTTTTTGACGATTATACAAACTCGCTGGTAATCGGAAATACCATGAGAAGTATTACCGACAAGATGAGAGTATCTAGAGAGAAACTTACTTATCTAGTAGATTCTACCGCAGCTCCTATCGCATCAATAGCTCTAATAACCACTTGGATCGGATTCGAACTTGGAGAATTAAGTGGCGGGTTAGATCAAATAGGCATGATCAAAGAAGGTGCTTACTCCATTTTTCTTGGCTCCTTGCAATATTCTTTTTACCCCCTATTCACAATTGCTTTTATTTTCATGCTTATCAACATGAATAAGGATTACTCCACGATGTACAGCGCTGAAAAAAGAGCAAGAACAACTGGCCAAGTATCTCTTGTTAGAGATGAGGACTTGGGTGATGCTGCTGCTGACCTAAAAAAAATGGAACCAGTAGCAGGTGCAGTTCCCAACATGTGGAATGCTCTAATACCCATTGCAGTTATTGTATTAGGGACGGTAATGGGTTTACTCTGGACGGGATGGGATCGTTTTATTTGGGCAGACGAATCAATAGGATTTAGTAAAAAGCTTTCTACAACTATCGGAAATGCAGATTCCTATGCCGCTTTATTATGGTCTTCTGTTTCAAGTGTTTTTGTTGCAATTCTTATCACAGTGAGTAAAAGAATTATGAACCTTCACCAAACCATTGAAGCTAGCTTTACGGGGATGAAAGTTGTGTTTGATGCTTTGGTAATACTTATCCTAGCATGGGCTTTGGCAGCACTTATAGATGACATGCATACGGCTAACTTTTTAAGTTCAATTTTACTAAACTTTAAATTAAGCCCTGCATTTATACCTACCATTACATTCTTACTAGGTGCACTAATGTCTTTTGCTACAGGAAGTTCTTGGGGAACCATGTCGATCCTATACCCTTTAATGCTACCAATATCTTGGGAACTATGCCAGCAAGCCGGATTGGATTATGACGCCTCTATCAATATTTTTTATAATGTTACAGCTTGCGTGCTTGCAGGAGCTGTATTTGGAGATCATTGTTCTCCAATAGCGGATACTACTATATTGAGTTCTTTATCTTGTGGATGCAATCACATCGATCATGTAAGGACTCAATTACCATATGCTTTGACCACTGCCGGAGTATCTATATTCTTCGGAACACTACCAGCCGGTTTTGGAGTATCGTCGATGATTACCCTTCCATTAGGAATTGCTGCGATGTATGGGATAATTAAGTACTTCGGAAAAACTGTACCGGGAGACGAGAAGTCAGTAGCGATATAACCTTCTTCAATTCTATCAGATCAATCCACGGTTCTTGAGTAGACCAAGTTTCCAAAAAGGTAAGTTTGATTTACCTCTATCGTATCAAGATCATCTACGATAACCGACAAAGGATCTTTATTTAACACAATAAAATCAGCTAATTTCTCAAGTTCTATACTTCCCCTATCAGTAGATTTTCCATTATTTTGAGCACCTCCCATTGTATAATAATACAAGGCCTCTTCAACGGTAATACTTTCCTTTTCACCAACAACTCTTCCGTTCTTATCCTTTCGGTTTACAGCTGCTTTAATGCCAACAAAAGGATTTATATCCTCCTCTAAAAGGCCATACGAACCAAAAGACAAATTAAGCCCACTATCAATCATACTTCTCAATGGAACAATGTCTTCCAAATAATTAGGAGGCAGATATTTCTTATAATTTGATCCATAATCAAAAATACAAGCTGGGTTCATTACGATTTCAAGATTCAACGATTTTAACCTCTTGATCTGGTCTTTGCTGATAAGAGCTAAGTTTTCAAATCGATGTGCAATTTTTGTATTATGCACTGAACTTAATTTTTCGAATGTCTTTACCGCCAACTCAATAGCGCTATTCCCTGAAGCATGAATAACTATTTTCATGTTTATAGAATACATTGGAAGGAGCAGATCAAATAATATATCTTCATTAATTCGGCCTACTCCTTTGCTATCAGAATCTATATAATAATCTTCAATTAAAGCTGTTTTTCCACTTAAATGACCATCCAAGTAAAATTTATAGCTATCTATATTAAATGAGTTTTCCTTAATAGTATCTGTACTAAACGACTGATTTGCTCGTAGTTCAGTGTTACCGCTCTTTATTATATTCATTCTCACTTTCAGTTTCTTATTCTGAATTGCGATTTGATATCCAGAAATAACAGACTGAGAAACACCCGGTTCGGTTGCACTTGTAATACCTTTTGAAACAGCAATTTTTGAACCTAAAGAAACAAAATGAGCATAGCCATCCACGGATGGAATAGGTACAAACTCATTTACCCTATCTATAGCCGCTTCATAAAATATACCGTTTGGCTTACCATTTGTGTCTCTACCTATCACCCCACCAAGAGGATCCTTCATCCGTGAATCTATTTGACAAAATCGCATTCCATTACTGTTTAACACAGCAATATGACCACAAGATCTAAAGATGATTGCCGGTCTATCGGAAACTACCCAGTCAAGTTCTGAGCTATCCGGAATTCTTTTTTCTTCAAGCTCAACCTCATTAAAGCCTCTAGCAACTAACCATTGGCCCTTTTTCAAGCCCGCCGCATGAGCTTCTACTTTTTGTTGTAGTTCGCGCATACTTTTTACACCATGAAGGTTTAATACATTAAACTCCATCTGTCCCATTTTCCACAGAAACAGGAGATCATCACAAAAAGACGGCATTAAAGTTTGTCCTTTTAAATCTATTTTCTGAAGATCTAAAGAAGCTCCTTTCTCCAAATCGGATAATTTACCTATTTGGGATATCACACCATTTTGCACCAATACTGCTTCAGGAATATCCGATGACGTTCTATCCATTGTATGGATTATTCCATTATAAAAAAGTACAGAACTCATATTCTATGCATTAAATTTTTCCGCTTTCATCACAATTAAAACACCATAATTGTCACAAATAGGATCATCACCATAATCTTTCATAAGTCTAACTGGTTGAAAACCGACAGCCATCTGAGCACTAATAGTAGGGTCTACTCTG
>JABSPR010000002.1 GCA_013214975.1 Flavobacteriales bacterium | reverse complement strand
CAGAAAGCATTGTTGTTAGAGGAGAAATCCGCAATTGGTATCTGGAAATTTGCACAAAAAGTAGTGTTAGACGTAACTATGCTTTCAGAAGGATCAGGGTTAGTGAACAAGACAGTACTAGTTACATTTCCTTGACTTTTTATCTTAAGAATAGGTTCTGTAGAATATGCAGTACAATAATCTTGACAATCACTTGTTCCTGGTCTTGCCCCAAATCCACTACCGTTATTTTTATCAAACTCAATTAGAGGTGTTTCAATGCGGCCACAGCAACTGATGCTTCCCCCGTGAATTTTAAGTTTTCCTTGAATAAATATATTGTTTTCGTTACAAAGAACACCGTCTATATGAAACTCTCCTGATACATTAATAACTCCTGCACCCAGTCCATTGGGATCATTGTGATTTGTCATTTGCCCGCTTTCACATCCTTTTCCTACGTCTACCTTATCTGCATTTATGATGCCATAATTGTGGATGATTGGATAGGCATCAACGGGTGCTATACAGCCGTCAGGTTCCGCTTTTAATTCTTTAATCGTTAGGATGCCCTGGTTAATCAATTCACCTTGATTAGAGCTGCCTTTTCCCACATTAATTTTTTTATTGCCAATTAAAGATCCGCTAGAGCCAATAGTCATCAGGCCGAGAATATTTATATCAATATTTAGATTAATTTGATGGTTAAGTGTTATGTAATCGCCATTGGGTAGAGTGGATGGAGGAACCCCGTTGGCATCCCATGATATTGCATTGTTATAATTGTTGCCAGAGGCGATAGTTGTGTAGTGAGTACCACCTGTACCCGGGCTGTCAAATAAGCAAGGTCCACTAATGCAACTGGTTGTACTTCCAAAAATACTGGCCGAATTTATAATGTCTACTGTTCCCGTTGTAGATAATGTTCCTGCTCCGGTTATAGTAGCATTATTCTTTGCAATTACGTTTCCATTTACGATAATATCACCGTCACATTCAATTTCTATATTGTTCTCAATTTCTAAATCACCATTTACAATTAAAGTTGCACACGATGCTATAGAAAAGGTTACGTTATTCGACACTTTCATATCTCCTACGGTTAATATATTACAGGCTGAAATAATAATGTTCGCAGAGTTCTTTACCGTTAGGTTTGAACCTAATGTGGTTGTTCCATTCACAGTAAGTTCTCCAGAATTTTCTACATCCAATTTGTAATCGGATCCACCTGTCGCGTCAATAAGAGTTCCGTTGACAGTACATGCTCCTGTTCCACTTATTTTAAAATCGGTATCAACTGAAAGTACGTGGTTGACTGTTGAGACTCCATCGTCTGCAGGAACTCCATTGTCCCAGTTTCCACCCGTCCAACTGCCATTGCTATTGGTGGTTTGCGCATTAACCATACTTGAAGTAAGGATTACTAACATCCCAATAAAGACAATAATATTTTTCACTGAATATGGTTTTGACATTGTAAAGAATGAGTAATAAACAGAGTGCTGTGTAAAAGCTATGCCACAATTATATACTTCGGTGCATTGCTAAGTATCTCAATAGGATATACTGTTAACTAGTCTTTTGGAATCAAATAGAACATTCTATTTGCAAGACTGGTTTCTCAATTTGAGAAATAATAATAGAAGGTTGATGCTTTCTGATAGAACCAGAATGCCTCAGATTAAAAATATAGCTACGCCTTCACACTTCAGAATAATACTTTTAGATTTCGTTTCTCTTGATCTAAATAGAATTCGGCACCTCATTTAATGTCATAATGCCTTCTTCTAGAGGTGTATCGATAACATGGTTCTGTCGAATGTCTTAATAGCAGACGGCCAAGTATTGCTGCGCAATAGTATTTTCTGCTTGATCAAAAAACGAAGGAAAAAATCAAGTCCTCCAATTCAGTTCTATTAACACCTTCATGAGCGCTAAGTGCGGCTGGTTGATCCAGTCACAGGCTCCTGGCTTCCCAGTCTTACTACGCACTCATTTTGGTTTATAATAGTTCTTCTTTGAAGGGACATTGACATTCGTGCATGGATATTACATGAATCTAAAAGCGGCCTTTTAAAGAGAAGCTCCCACTTCGACGTTATTTTCGGAATTTATCCTTCGTAAATATCCGGGGATCTCTTGATCTTGGTACGGTTTATTTAATGTTATTATGCGTTCGAGGTGTATCGATAGCATGGTTTTGTACCTTAGCTACATCCTAAAAGCGCATTATGAATAATAAAATTAATAGAAGAAACTTCCTTGGTCTTGGGGTTAAATTTACTGCATTTGCAGCATTGCTAGGATCTACGGGTTCCCTTATTTCATCTTGTGCTACAGAAGTAAAAGCAAAGGCAAAGCTATTTCATGCCAACTATTGGGGAGCGTTTAGGCCTACTGTTGTTGATGGCAAATTAACCAACGTAGAACCGATTGCAGCTCTAGATGCTAATCCATCCGAAATGCTGACCATCGGCGTGCTCGAAAAAACGTATTCTAAAACAAGGGTAAATTATCCACTGGTACGAAAAACATATTTGGAAAATTTTGGTGGAGATACCAAGCCGGAGTTAAGGGGGAAGGAGCCTTTTGTTCGAGTAGATTGGGATACCGCCTTAGGGTTGGTTAAGAAATCATTAGACAAAACTATTGAGGAGTACGGCAACGAGGGGATTCTCTCTACATACAATGGATGGTCGGAAGGCCATATGTTTTATCCCAAAATCTTGCAGGATAGATTCATGTCTACCATTGGTGGCAATACAGTTACGGTAAGTAATTATTCTACAGGTGCAATGCGGGTTTTGCTTCCATACATTCTTGGCGAGAATCTAAATGGCGATCCTACCACATGGCAAGTATTAGAAAAAAATACCGAGTTGTTTGTGATGGTAGGTTGCGACATGTTCAAGAATCTACGAATAGATGAAGCTGTTCCGGATCATAGAATGTATAAGATTTGGGAGGGTCTTAAAGAAGCCGGTATTGAATTTTTAAGTATCGATCCACAAGTAACAGAGTCGGCAGAAAGATTAGGTGCAGAGACCATCAAGATCATTCCCAATACAGATCAAGCTTTATTTTTGGCGATGTCTTATCACCTGGTTAAAAATGAGCTTCACAATAAGGAGTTTTTAAAAACCCATGCAGTGGGGTCTGAAAAGTACATTGCCTATTTAATGGGTGAAGACGGGGGAGAACCAACAACGCCAGAATGGGCATCGAGTATTACAGGTCTGTCGGCAGAATCTATCGTTGAACTTGCAGAATTAATTGCTTCTAAAAAAACGCAGTTGGCAGGCTCTTGGTCTCTGCAACGTGCTAGCCATGGTGAGTTAGTACATTGGTCTATGATTAACTTCTGCTGCTTGCTAGGTAACTTTGGTAAGCCAGGTGAGGGAGTCGGTTTTAATTGGCATTACAGTGGTGCAGGATTGCCACAAGCATGGAAGAATATGCCAGGGTGGATGGAAGAATTAGAGAATCCTGTAGAGACGTATATCCCGGCCTCACGAATAACGGAAGCGATTAAGAACCCAGGCAAAGAATTTTTCTACGATGGCGATACCTTAAAGTATCCTAAGTTGAATCTCATTTATACCACATCGAGTAACCTCTTGTCTCATCATCAAGACTTTAATGATACGGTTAAAGCGATGGAGAGTGTCGAAACCATTATCGTTCAAGATCCAATGTTTACTATCACTGCACAGCAAGGAGATATAATACTGCCGGCTACTACCACGCTCGAGCGAGATGATATTCATTATGGAAGTGCTTATAGCAGAGATCGGATATATTCTCAAAGAAAGGTAATAGAGCCTGTTGAGGAAAGCTTAGACGACTGGGATATTTTCAGAAAACTAGCAGCTCTTTACGGAAAAGAAGAAGAATTTACTGGCGGAAAAACTCCAATGGAATGGATTAAGGGAGCTTATGCAGTTAGCTCTGGACCGGAAGTAATGACCTTCGAGGAGTTTTGGGAAGAAGGTGCTGTTACATTTCCTACGCCGGAAGGAGCGAAGAGCCATGTTATGTTTGGAGATTATTACAATGATCCAGTTGAACATGCTTTAGATACGGATTCAGGTAAAATTGAAATGTATTGCCAAACCATTGCGGATTATGAGTTGGACGATTGTCCACCGATGCCCAAGTATTTAGAACCTTTTGAGTTTTTAGGGAATGCAGAACCTGGCCAAGTACACGTGGTAAGTCCGCATCCGTATAACAGATTACACAGTCAGTTGGGGAATTGCGAAGAGTTGCATAAAACGTACAGTGTACAAGGGAGAGAGCCGGTATTGATTAATCCAATCGACGCGGAAAAGAATGGAATTGCAGATGGTGACGTTGTAGAATTATACAACGATAGAGGTGCTGTTTTGGCAGGTGCGGTTGTTTCAAAAAAGATAAGGGAAGGAGTAGTTAGTCTGCAAAGTGGCAGTTGGTCTTCAAGAGATAGCAAAGGAAGATGTAACAGTGGCCAAATTAATTTCCTTACTTCCGACCACGCAACTACGCAATTAAGTCAGGCAACTGCAGCCAACACATGCGTGTGTTATATTAAGAAATGTGAAGATGTTGAAGGGCCGAATAGAATGTTCGAAGCGCCGGAAGTAATACAATCGACTTAATTTCTGAAGTTTTAGCAAATAGATCTTTTCGCTATTTATTGATAATCGTCCCAAACGATAAAAAAGGCTGAATAGGAAGCTTCCTGCTTTTGCCAACAGAGTAAAGCTTGTTTCTCGCCAATACTGACTCTAATGTGTTCTTCAACTCCGTTAAAGTCTGTCCACGTTTCGTTTTCAGATGGCTCTATTCCCCATTCCTTTTTTGAAGGGATGTGATAGTTTTTTGAAGAATCATCTGAATCTATAAATGCTTCAAAATTTATATAATATCCTTTAATGTACTTATCATAAATAGGATCAATACTGCCTTTGTATTTATAAGGAATAAACAAAGTAACGAGTAAGCATAGAGCTTGAGATACTTTGCTAATCTCTATACTGCTAAATTCTGCTCTAGCACATGTATGGTATAACAAAGGGAATTGTTTCCTTTTTAGTTTTTCTAATTTCTCTACTAAAGAATCATTTCTATTCGGACCAATCCAGTTATTAATTTTGTTTGAAGATATGGATGGGTCATAGAGGTAGAATTTATAGGCCAGCTCCAAGTGGATTACCTGCTTTGTTTCTACCTCTTCAATAATAAAATCAATTTCACCAATCGTATTTTTCTCTTCTATTACTTGGGTGTTTTCATAGAGTACATTGTAGTTGCTGGATGATTTAATTAATCCGGAAACAATGTTTTCTGCTATATGGCCTAACCTTACATTGCTTGGGAATTGAAAATCCAGATTAGTGGGTAGGCTTAAATTAGATAGATCAAAAGCGTGTAAACCTGTAATTGACTGGTCTAAGCTTTTTGTATTTAATATGGATACTATCCTTGACTTCGTTTTCATTTGATTGCACAAGTTACTGATGTATTACCTTGATCACTCTTATTAAACGTCATCCTCAGAATTTACTCTTCGGAAATGTCTGGGGATCTCTTGACTGAGGTACGGTTTGGCTGATCTCCGAGTCAAGCCCGAAGATGACGTTGTTGATAAAGAAGAAGAATTTATCTTGGCTTAGGTTCTAACCTAGAGGCTTCCATTTCATTAAAAGTATTTTCCATGGAAAATAAATAATTTAGTTGTAGGTTTGTGTCAATAAAAAAGTAATGGCAGAAAAGAAGAAAGTAAAAAAGAATGAGAAAGCAATGTTTATAGCGAACATGGCTTCTACTATATCTTGGATACAGAGTAACAATAATGAGTTCCTAAAGCCATTCGGGATATCGAATCAGCAGTATAATATTCTTCGAATACTAATGGGGGCAGGGGATTGGCTCGACATGGGATCGGTTAAAAAAAGAATGTACGATGCATCGCCCAATGCGACACGATTAGCCGATAAATTGTTGACGAAAAAATTAATTGAGCGCAAAGGTAGTGCAGAGGATAGGAGGGTAGTGTTTGTAAATATTACTAAAGCTGGCTTGGCGCTAATAAAGAAAATAGATAGTTCTGCTGGTCCAGATCAACATGGTTTTTTAGATAAGATTACAATCAAAGAGGCGAAGATTGCTAGTGAGATTATTTCCAAATTAAGGACCTAGGCTTTTTTTTGGAATAATATATACCGTGGTTAATAATACCTAGGGAGATAAATAATAATTGAAACTTAAAATAATGAATACAAAAAGAGACTTAATAATTTATAGAGTAATTACGGGGTTGTTTACCGCACATACCATCTTTAACTCGGTGATGTATTTTGCCATGTATAGTATGGTGGTCGATATGTTTACCCACTTGGGTGCACCCACAGAGATAATATATCCGATGGCAATAATAAAGCTAAGTGGGATTGGCGTTATCTAGTGGAACAAGAATAGATTACTTAAGGAGTTGGCGTACGCTGGTTTTGCAATAGACTTTATCGCAGCTTCTACTATGCACTATCTCCAAGGCGATGCCGAGTTTTATGCTCCATTGGTAGTACTAGCTATGGCAGTTGCTTTATCTACCACAGAAAGGTGTATGTGAAATAGGGTTAAGGATAAACGATCGTCTGCCTTCTGAGTATAGGTGATATATAAAGAAAATCAGGGGATGAATCCTGCGAAGTGAATACTTGTTTAACTCGTTTTTTGTTAAAACTTGAAATGAACAAACAGACGGCCCCAGTTCTTGCCATCTTTTTCCATGCGGTGATACTTGTTCTTAATGTGTTTTTGATCTAGAAAGCGAATCACTTTTTTTTTGAGTTGGCCACTGCCTTTTCCTGGTATTATTTCGACTAGTTTAATCTTTTTATTCAGCGCTTCTTCAATAATGTCCTCGAGGGCCTTGTCTATTTTCCAGCCTCTATTAAAAATTTCGTGTAAGTCGAGTTTAAGTTTAGCCACTATATTATCCGATAATAGTTTAGAGAACCTCAATTACGTTAAAACAAAAAGCCTTGACACTTTATAGTATCAAGGCTTTTGAATGCAATTAAGCTTAAAAGTATACTACTAGTTTACTTTTACATTTACTGCGTTTAGTCCTTTCTGACCGTCTTCAACATCGTAGCTTACTTTGTCACCTTCAGCGATATCACTTGATAAAGCACTTTGGTGTACAAATACATCTTTGCCGCCGTCATCTGGAGTTATAAATCCAAATCCTTTTGTGTCGTTGAAAAACTTTACTGTTCCGTTACTCATAATATATTGTATTAATTTAAGCTACAAAGTTAGGGTTTTATATTTAGAGTGGTAACCTTAACTGTGTTTTAATCAATCGATAGTGTGATTTGGAAGATTCGAACGTATGATTTACTATTAAAAAGGTGTATTTGAAATAACTTAATGCCGATAATAGAATGGCCGGTGAGATGAAAGAAGCAGAGTTTCTGAAATTATTCTTAATTGGTATTTCTCGATCATTTTATAATCGGACTAGGATTTATTAATTCTACATACTAATTTGATATAGTAATTGAGTTCGTTCAAAATGGATTCTACAGGGCGCATATTTACTTTGAAATACAAGGGAAGCAGTTTAATCGAAATTTGGTTTGTTGAATCTTATAGAGTTCATATATCCGACCTTATGGAACTTGAGGAAGTTTTTCTACAACAAACAAATAAAGAGGAGAGGTACAGCTTAATTGTAATACCTGGTAGGTTTGGAGGTATGGCCGAGGAATATAAGGGTGTTGATATGTTAGAGCCTTTTAAATCGCGAATAGATAAATTGGCAATTATAGCCCCAGTGTTAAGAATTAGATTATTAGGAAGAGCATATTTTAATTTTATCACAAAACCTGTTTATGATTATAAGTTCTTCAAAAATGAACTGTTAGCTCTTACTTGGCTCAATTAGTTCTGCCGGATTAAACTGGTAGAAGAGAATTGGCCAAGCTAGCATCTTCAATCGTCTGCTTTGCCAACATGCCGCCAGATTATTTAGATAAGCGTTAACTTGCCGATTATAAAATAAAGAGATATTCACTTTGCAAGAAGAGATAAAAAATCCAAGAGTTAAATGTTACACATGCATGAGGCCTTCAAGCACGTGTATTTGTGAACACATTAGTCCTTTCCAGACCAAGACTCGTTTTATTATTCTTATGCACCCGAAGGAGTATCAAAAAGAAAAAAACGGAACGGGGCGTATGACTAAGCTTCAGCTTGAAAATTCGGAAATTATAGTTGGCGTTGATTTTACCAATAATAAACGTGTAAATGAAATACTGACTAAAGAAGAAAGTTGTTCTTTTTTACTTTATCCGGGAAAAGATAATTTCAACTTATCGGTAAGAGAAAGTTCAGAAATAAATTCATTTATGGGTAGCAGTCCGCACATCTTCCTTCTCGATGCCACGTGGCCCTGCGCCCGTAAAATGCTTACCAAAAGTAAGAACTTGCAAAAGCTAAAAAGAGTAAGTTTTGATAATAAGATCAAATCAAAATTTATAATAAAGCAGCAGCCCGAGTCTCTTTGTCTCAGTACTATTGAGTCGGTCTATACTGTCTTGAATTTACTTAAGGAAGGAGAGTTTGAACAATGCGAGACGAAGGGTTTCCTTATTCCATTTGAAAAAATGATTGAGTATCAGCTCGAAAGTATTCTAAACCCAAATAATAAAAACTATCGTTCAGCTACGAATAGAGAGATCCTTACTAAGGATAGGTATAAGAAAAAATCGGAAAGAAATATTATTCTTGAACTAGAGAGTTAGATATCTTTTTTATAAGATAAGATGCAATGAGTATAAGATTCGAACCTAGTTTCTACAATTTACTCAACATTAATCTTGAATGTCGCTTCGCTTCCTTCTGAAATAATCGTTACTAAATACACGCCCTGAGGTGCATTTAGCTCGACATGCAACACTTGAGCATTGTCGTAGCGATTAACCATTATTTTTCTCCCCATTAGATCTGTTATTAATACGCGAGGATTGGTGTAAACTGTTCCCAGGTTAATAGTAAATTCTCCATTTGTTGGGTTTGGGAATAGGTGTACTTCATCTTTATTGATTACCTCATTGATTCCTACAGAAGGCAATAAGTATATTTCAATCATGCTTGCATTATCTGTTAATGGAATGCTCGTGGCGCTGGCCAATTCGTAATTATCAAAGAAATACGTTGGTGCATAGGTGCCGGCGTTAACTCCTTCGGATGTTGCTAGGAGAGTATAATCTCCTACGCACAACCAAGTTGCATTAAAAGCTCCGTCTGCAATT
>JABSPR010000001.1 GCA_013214975.1 Flavobacteriales bacterium | reverse complement strand
CTTTACCTTCTTCTTTAAGGCCATTCACTAAAGCGGTATTCAAGTTCTCTAAAGACCCTTCTTTGTCTCCTTTTTCCCAAAGTACGTCTGCTTTTACCCAGTAAGCGTACCAGTAATTAGGCTCTAATTCTATCGATTTTTCAATCCATTCAACTCCCTGATCAATTCTTAATTTTTGCTCAGCACATTGAAGGGCACATTCTAAGTAGTTGTACGCTAAATCATCTGAAGAAGAATTTTTAATTTTCTTAGCTAAGTTTTCGAATAGTTTTGTCTCAACATCCACTTCAATATTAAATGAACATCTCAATTCGTCCCAAGCTAGGGTGAGTTGACTTGTTGTAGCTGAAATATTGTCAAATGTAAATCGCATTGACTCTACCTTCGTTCCTTTGGAAGTAGGAATAGTAATTACAAGTACGTCTTTAGCATCTGTATAATCTCCTGTTCCCCATAGTGAAATGTCCGTATTAAAATGAATTGTCCAATCTCCTTCAGTAGGGATAGCGAAAACTGAATAGCTTCCAGCTTTTAAAGCTTTACCTTCAATCTTTATATCATCCGAAGTAGTAAACTTTGTTGCTTCATTCGCTCCAGTTCTCCACATCGTTCCAAAAGGAACTAGTTCTCCCCAAATTGTTCTTCCTTTTGTGTTTGGACGAGAATATTCAATACTTAGGTCTGTAAGACCAATTCGTTGGTGAGTCTCTGCCCATTGACTTGGGCGTTTTCCTGCTTGAGCAGTAAAGGCTTGAGAACAAGCTAAAGAAATAGCTAATGATAATAATATCGCTTTATACATAATTAGATTTTTGTAGTATTAATTTTCTTCCACTGGAATAGATATTGTTAGCATACCCCATGCTAAAATAATCTCTGCTTTGCTTTCGATAGTGTTCTCGAATGTGAATTGCATAGATTCTACAGCTTCTGGGCTATCTACCATTTTAGGACTTGCTTCAATTGATAAGATATTACTTTCCGCACTGTAATCGTTGGCACCCCATGCATCTAGGTTAGAGTTAAAATGAAAAATCCATTTCTCCTCACCGGGCGTAGCAAACATTGAATAAGTACCCTTTTTTAGTTTAGAGCCACCAATAGTAATATCTCCTGATGTTGTAATTTTTGTTGATTCGTTTGCTCCGAGTCTCCATACTTGACCATAAGGAACTAAATCGCCCCAAATCTTTCTTCCTTTTGCATTTGGTCTCGAATAGTTGATTTCAATAGTAGTGCCACCTAGTTTCTGAACAACTTTACCCAATTGGCTTTTGGTTGGCATTTCTTGTGCAAACGACAATATTGAAATGCTCATTATTAATAATGATAATAGAATGTGCTTCATGATTTTCTAGTTAATGCGTGTTGATTATTTGGTTAACGAAAATAACCAATTTAGTCTAGTCGGAAGGAGGGAAGTATTGAAAAAAAGAGAGCTCCTGTTGTTGCGGACAGGAGCTCTATAACAAAACAAGAAAAAAACTAGTTATTGCTACTATTTGTTTTGCTTGATTGATACTGTGAGTATCGCAATAACGGTATTTCCTCAATTAGCGTAAAGTGAAAATATTCGTTACTACAGTTAATATCCATGAATGAATGATTTACCTTAGGTATGGAAAATGAAATATTAGAATACTGGGTATCTCGGAGGAAAAAATGCTTATTTAATAAGAATAACCCTTGCCATTGCAAATCCATCGTCAACCGCTTTACGGATAAAATAAGGTCCATCAGGCATGGATGTTAAATCTAATGCGCTGTTGCCTGTTTCAGAAAGTACTACTTCACCTGTTCTATCTAATACTTCGACTAAAGTAGTTTTGCTTACACCCTTTATGTCAATATTTCCATCAGAGGGATTTGGAAGAACTAAGAAAAATGAATCATTTCCATTATAGTTGCTTTTTGAAGAGGACGAACTCTTATCAATAGCGCTTCCATCATTTGATTGAGCTAATACACTTAGAGAAAAAAGAGATAATAAAACGAAAAGATAGGTTGACTTATTCATGATGTTATTTTATAATGGATTGCGAATATTCAAAATAATATTGAGATATATGGATGTATCGATTTAAATATTTATTCCAAATAGTTAATAACCACAGGGGTTAACGGTTAACTTGTTTGGGTTATGATGATTATATGTTGATAAAAAATAGGCCCTTGAAGAATTCTTTTTATACAAAAGAGTCGAGACTTTCATTTAGCGAGTTCTTTGTTTGATCTGCTAATTCGATAGCCTCTGCAAGCTGATTTTCCATTTCTGTAAGATCACCATTAGCTTTCATCTTATATTCTAATTTAGATAACGACTTGCTGAGTTTGTCTGCACCTGCCGTGAGGGCACTACCTTTAAACGTATCTATTTGTTTTAGACATTCTTTCCTGTTTCCTGCACTGAAATTGTTTTTAATTTTAGGAGTAAAATCATCAATAACGTTAGAAAACTTATTGTAAAATTTCTGAATTGTTGTAATATCATTATTTAAGATATTGCCGATAAACTCAACTTTTTCGTGATTAAACAAGTCGCTTGAATCGTACAATTGATTAATTGCACTGCCAGCAGTATTTGTTTTTTTCATTTCTTCTTAATATATCCGGGTGAATAATAGCGTGTAGCATATCAAATCTACAACTAATACATTAATGCATATCAATATCTATACGGATATTTAGGGACTTGTATTAGATAAGAAGCTGGTTACTCGGTATCTATGGAACCGGTGTTAGCTAGCTCACTCATACAATGACTAGTGTATGGTAAGTACAATTTGTATCTGTCTTTATCGTCCATGTCCATATGCTTTTCTAAATCGTTAAGAGAAAAAATGGTAATCAACGTATCTGCAGAACATTTGCAATATCGTATCGCCGAGGCTTCATTTACGTTTCCTGTATTTTGAATAGTATATATACAGTACTCAACTAGTTTCTTCTTATTGTTGGGTTCTTGTTTGCATGCGCAAACACAGATTAGAAGAGTGATAAATATTAGAGAATTTTTCATGCTATATTATTATTATATGAATTCTCTCTATTGCTAGATTGGTATCTAATAGATATTAACGGTATTCCTATAAATAGGTTCTATGATTGGTATAGATATTCTTGGTTGGAATATATCGGAGAATAGACGCCCTAGTTAGCTCTTTTGTAGTCAATTATAATATCAGAGGAACTGGAGTATTCGTTCATCTCATATAATTTATTCTGCAATTTGTTTACCCACTTATTACATTTATTCAAATTACGACCATGATTGGTAGCCATTTCGTAAGAGTTCTGATAGGCTAACATTTCTTCATAATTAGAAATAAATTGTTTTGAAAATAAATCAGCTGAGCTTTTAAAGCTATTGCCGAACGTTTCTTCACTTACCGTTTCTCTAAGTTTACGAGCAAATAATTCGGTAATATTAAAGTGGCCTTGTTGAAATGCTAAATTATCTGATGATATGCTGCTATCAGTTTTCCAAGAGTCGAACCTATTCACTTTTGCAATTATTGAAATAACAATTTTACCTTCTTTCATGTCAAAAGATTTATCAATGAAGGTTCCAAGATGATTTGGACTTTGGGAATGATCTGAAGGCATTCCTTCAAAATCGCTAGAACTTATTTTTGTATTCTCGGACCAAGTAATTAAATAGCTTTGGCCGAAAACAGTAGAGGTGACAATTAAGCAGAATACACTAATAAGTGTAATAGTTTTTGAGATGAGCATGTGAAATGTACGGTGAAGAAAGGTTTATGTTATGAAAAGGAGAATATTATTGATACAGGTCTATATGATAAGATGATTTTGTCGGTTTATTGGCGCAAAAGTATAAAATCAGATTTAATTATTTCCTATTTATTGGAAATAAATTACTCTGTACTTAGAAGGGTATCAGTTGGTTATGTGTAATTGTGTTAAGGGGGGTAGTTGTTTTTAGTATAGATATTAAGTAACTCTAATGAAATTATTCAATGATCAAATTTCTTATAATTGATTCCTAATTCATTGATTTTATGAGACCAGTAAATTACTCAGGCACCTTTCGTCCTTTTCCATCTACGATGACTCCATAGCCACAATTGGGGCGATTCTTGTATGTTCAATTCAAGCTGTTTTGCATAATTGTCTATAATCTCGTTTCCGTCTACGGTTTTAGGGAATTCTTCGAGAAGCATAAATGTGACTTCATAAACACCTCTTTTTAACATCTTAAAGGATGGGTAGACCACGGCTTGATCTAGTTTTTTTGCAATTCTATCCGCACCAATTAAAAATGCGGTTTCTCTGTTTAGGAAATTTGTCCAATGTACGAGGGCGTTTTTTCGAGGACTTTGATCGCCTACCATTAAATTTAATGAGAGTTCTTTATTCTGTTCCATTCTTAATAAGGATTTGAACCCTGCACTAGATTCAATGCATTCAGTTCCAAATCGACCTCTAACCATTGTCATTAACTCATCGATATAACGATTCGAAAGTTTTTGGTAGAAGGTGTTCGTTTTAAATTTCGTGTACAATGTGAAAAATGAAATCCATTCCCAATTACCAAAATGGGCAGCATATAAGACCATACTACGGCCTTCTCTATGAAGTCTATCTATAAGCTCAACGTTTTTCATTTTAAATCTTTTCTCTATTCCTGACTTACTAATAGTTAGGATTTTTAACGTCTCAAAAGCGAAGTCACAGAAGTGGCGATAAAACTTTTTTTCAATAGAAATAATTTCATCCAGGTCTTTGCCTGTGAATGAACCGATTAGGTTTTCTCTAACAACTGCTCTTCTATATCTTATAATATAATATAGTAGGATGAAACCTAAATCTGAAAACAAGTAAAGAATAGGAAGTGGGATCAGGGAAAGTAAATAGATCGGTAGGTATTTTACTCGATTCATTAATAGTTAGTCTAGCTATTTAAAAGAACGTTATACTTTTCTATAGCTTCGGCTGTCTCACCAAAGAAAAGAAGTTCACCTTTATTCATCACGATTGTCCTGTTGCAATATTTATCGATCAGTGCAGAACTATGTGATACAATAATTGCAGTTCTTCCCTTTATCCAGCTTTTTTCGAGAACCTCTGTTGCTTTCTTTTTAAAGCGTTCGTCCCCAACAGCAAAAATTTCATCTAAAAATATGATATCTGATTTAGCATGTATAGCTATTGAAAATGATAATCGTTGAATCATTCCTGTAGAATAGTATTTAATTTTGGTATCAATAAAATCATGTAATTCGGCAAAATTAATAATGTCATTAAATAGTATATCTATTTCTTTAATACGTAAACCTAAAGTTGAACCATTTACATAAATATT